>NZ_JBFULB010000012.1:0-29704 GCF_056400545.1 Stenotrophomonas sp. P5_A8
GCCCTATACTCCCTTAGCAGGGGAGCCCCTTCAGCCACTCGGGCACCGCTCCAGTGTTCTTGATCCGCCGCTGCGCTGTTTCATCTCAGCGGGGGCGCGAAGAATAACTTTTTTCGCACCCGAAGGTAAAGCCTTAATCCGAAGAATTTTCACTTCCGGATGCATTCGGCTCGTCGCCGCGCTGGATCCGCTGGTAAATCTCTTCCCGGTGCACGGCCACGTCCTTCGGAGCGGTGATGCCAATACGCACCTGGTTGCCCTTGACGCCGAGCACGGTCACGCTGACCGAGTCACCGATCATCAGGGTTTCGCCTACACGGCGAGTCAAGATCAACATTTTTGCAAGTCTCCAGGGAACCGGTGGTGTTTTCCCCACCGGCTTGGCGCCCAGCCAAGGAGCGCCCCACGACAAAGGGGGAAAGTATTAGCCATAGTACCGTCAGGCCTCCCAACCCTTCAAGGAGCAGGAGGCTTCAGGATGTTCAGATACGCGGGGTGACCCAGTCGACGACGGCGGCGAGGGCAGAAGCAAGGGCGGGCCCGTCCTCGCCACCACCCTGGGCGAGATCCGGGCGGCCGCCGCCCTTGCCCCCGGTCTGACTGGCGATGTGCGACAACAGTTCCCCGGCCTTGACCTTGCCCATTGCACTGCCGTTCACGCCGGCGACCAAGGCTGCCTTGCCGTCCTGGGTTCCGGCCAGCACGATCACCGAGTCGCCCAGCTGCTGCTTGAGACGGTCGATTGCGTCACGAAGCGCCTTGGCATCGAAGCCTTCCAGGCGCGCGGCCAGGATCTTGATGCCGTTGACCTCGACCGCCGACGCGCCGAGATCGGCGGTGGCGCCCGCGGCCTGCTTGGCCTTCAATGCGTCCAGTTCGCGTTCCAGCTTCTTCTGGCGCTCACCGAGCTGGCGGATCTTGTCGACCACGTCGCCGGCGTTGCCGCCGAGCAGCGACGCCGCTTCGCCAAGCACGGCCTCTTCGTGGGCCACGTAATCCAGCGCGCCCTGCCCGGTCACCGCTTCAATGCGGCGCACGCCCGAGGACACGCCGCCTTCGGAGGTGATCTTGAACAGGCCGATGTCACCGGTGCGGCCCACGTGGGTGCCGCCGCACAGTTCGGTGGAGTAATCGCCCATCTTCAGCACGCGCACGTTCTCGCCATACTTCTCGCCGAACAGCGCCATCGCGCCGAAGTCCAGCGCTTCCTGCATGGCCATGTTGTGCACTTCGACGGCATTGTTGGCCCGCACCTGCGCGTTGACCYTGCGCTCGACGACCGCCAGGTCCTCGGCGCTGATCGGGGCGAAGTGCGCGAAGTCGAAGCGCAGGCGGTCCGGCGCCACCAGCGAGCCCTTCTGCTGCACGTGGGTGCCCAGCACCTCGCGCAGGGCGGCGTGCAGCAGGTGGGTGGCGGAGTGGTTGAGGATGGTCGCGCCGCGGCGCTGGACGTCGACCTGCCCGGCAAGCGTATCGCCGACCTTCAGGCTGCCTGACGTGATCTTGCCGACGTGGCCATGGAACTGGCCGGCGAACTTCTGCGTATCGCTGACCTGCACCTGCAGGCCCGCGCCGCTGAGCGCGCCGGTGTCACCGACCTGGCCGCCGGATTCGGCGTAGAACGGGGTCTGGTCGGTGATCACGATCACCTCATCGCCAGCCTGGGCGGACGTGACCGGACGACCGTCCTTGAGCACGGCCACCACGGTCAGGCCGTCGGCCTGCAGGCGGTCGTAGCCGAGGAACACGGTCGGCTTGAGCGTGGCCACCAGATCGGCGGACAGGGTTACGCCGCCGCCGAACTTGCCCGCTGCGCGCGCGGTCTCGCGCTGGTTGTCCATGGCGGCGTTGAAGCCGTCCATGTCCACGCGCATGTCGCGCTCGCGCGCGATGTCAGCGGTGAGGTCGACCGGGAAACCGTAGGTGTCATACAGGCGGAACGCGTCCACGCCGGGGATCACGCCGTCGGTGACCTTGGCGGCCACGTCGTCGAAGATCTTCATGCCCGAGTCGAGGGTTTCTGCGAAACGCTCTTCCTCGGCCTGCAGCGCGCGCACCACGGTGTCGGCCTGCGCCGGCAGTTCCGGATAGGCCACGCCCATCTGCTCGACCAGGGTCGGCACCAGCTTGCTGAAGAACGGCTGGCGCACGCCCAGCATCCAGCCATGGCGCAGCGCGCGGCGGATGATCCGGCGCAGCACGTAGCCACGGCCTTCGTTGGACGGCAGCACGCCATCGACGATCAGGAACGAACAGGCGCGGATGTGATCGGCGATCACGCGCAGCGACTTGTTTTCCAGGTCGGCCATGCCGGTCAGTTCGCTGGCCTTGCGGATCAGCGCCTGGAACAGGTCGATTTCATAGTTGGTGTGTACGTGCTGCAGGATCGCGGCCAGTCGCTCCAGGCCCATGCCGGTGTCCACGCACGGCGCCGGCAGCGGCACGAGGGTGCCGTCGGGCTGGCGGTCGAACTGCATGAACACCAGGTTCCAGATTTCGATGAAGCGGTCGCCATCCTCGTCCGGCGAGCCCGGCGGGCCACCGGCGATGTGGTCGCCGTGGTCGTAGAAGATCTCGGTGCACGGACCGCACGGGCCGGTTTCGGCCATCTGCCAGAAGTTGTCCGAGGCGAACGGTGCGCCCTTGTTGTCACCGATGCGCACGATCCGGTCTTCCGGAATGCCGACCATGTCGCGCCACAGCGCGTAGGCCTCGTCATCGGTCTGGTAGACCGTGACCAGCAGCCGGTCGGCCGGCAGCTTCCAGACCTGGGTCAGCAGCTCCCAGGCCCAGGCGATGGCATCCTTCTTGAAGTAATCGCCGAACGACCAGTTGCCCAGCATTTCAAAGAAGGTGTGATGGCGCGCGGTGTAACCGACCTGATCCAGGTCGTTGTGCTTGCCACCGGCACGCAGGCAGCGCTGGACGTCGGCGGCGCGCACGTAGCTGCGCTTTTCGGCGCCAAGGAACACGTCCTTGAACTGAACCATGCCGGAGTTGGTGAACAGCAGGGTCGGATCATTGCCCGGCACCAGTGGTGCCGACGGCACGATCGTGTGGCCCTTGCCCTTGAAGAACTCAAGGAAATCGCTGCGGATCTGGGAGGTAGTGAAATTGACGGATGCGTTCATGGGGGGCTGGCTTCATGCGGGCCGGTCAGTCCATGGCACGCAGCCCCAATGGCCGGGTGTCAACAGCAGGACCGCCGAAACCACAAAGGGTATCAGGCCCGGGGCGCTCAGTCCTCCGGGTCGTAACGGGTCGCCAGGCGGATGCTGTCCCCCGGGAACCCGCGACGGGCCAGCAGATCGGCGGCTTTGCGCCGTTGCGCCAGCTCCTGCGGCCCGGCCTCGCCGAAGCGACGGCAGACCAGGTCACGCGCGTTTTCGTTCCAGTCGCCTTCAAAGGTGTCCATGGCGACGGCGATCTGGTCGCTGTCCAGCCCATGGGTGCCCAGTTCGGCGCGGATGTGGATCGGGCCATAGCCGGTGTTGGCGCGAATGCGGACCAGGTTCTCGGCAAAGCGGGTGTCGTCCTGCCAGCCGGCCTCGCTGAGCTTGTCGACCGCAGCCACTGCGGCGTCGTTCTCGATGCCACGCGCCTGCAGCTTGCGGGTCAGCTCCTTGCGCGAATGCTCGCGGCGCACCAGCAGGGCCAACGCCCGCTGGACGGGGGTCTGCTCACTGACACGGCGTTTGCGGCGCGGGGCCGGGGCGTCGGACTCGGACATGGCGACCTTCAATCAAATGCGCCGTCCTTGGCGCTCCCCCCGTCGGGGGAATACGGAAACCGCGGGACAGGGCTGGCGTCACTGACGGCGCCGCCCTGCCCCGCAGGAAACTCATTCGGCGTCGTCTTCGACGTCGTCGCCGCCTTCACGCGCGGCTTCTTCCGGCTGGAACTTCTCGCGCAGCTCGGCTTCCAGGCGCTGGGCAATCTGCGGGTTGTCGCGCAGGTAGCCGCGGGCGTTGTCCTTGCCCTGGCCGATACGTTCATCGCCGTAGCTGTACCAGGCGCCGGCCTTCTCGACCAGCTTGGCTTCCACGCCCATGTCGATCAGCTCGCCCTCGCGGCTGATGCCTTCGCCGTAGAGGATCTCGGTGATGACCTGCTTGAAAGGAGGCGCCAGCTTGTTCTTGACGACCTTGATCTTGGTCTGGTTGCCGATGATCTCATCGCCCTTCTTGATCGCGCCGATGCGGCGGATGTCCAGGCGCACCGAGGCGTAGAACTTCAGGGCGTTGCCGCCGGTGGTCACTTCCGGGCTCTGGCCCGGCATCATCACGCCGATCTTGTGGCGCAGCTGGTTGATGAACACCACCAAGGTGTTGGAGCGCTTGATGTTGCCGGTCAGCTTGCGCAGCGCCTGGCTCATCAGACGGGCCTGCAGGCCCGGCAGCTGGTCGCCCATTTCGCCTTCGATTTCCGCCTTGGGCGTCAGCGCAGCGACCGAGTCGACCACCACGATGTCCACCGAGCTGGAGCGCACCAGCATGTCGGCGATCTCCAGCGCCTGCTCACCGGTATCCGGCTGCGACAGCAGCAGGTCGTCCACGTTCACGCCCAGCTTGGCGGCGTAGATCGGGTCGAGGGCATGCTCGGCGTCGATGAAGGCTGCGGTGCCGCCCTTCTTCTGGCATTCGGCAATGGCCTGCAAGGTCAGGGTGGTCTTGCCGGAGGACTCCGGACCATAGATTTCCACGACGCGCCCCTTGGGCAGGCCACCGATGCCGAGTGCGATGTCCAGCATCAGCGAACCGGTCGGGATGACCTCGACCGCCTCGACGACACGGTCGCCCATGCGCATCACGGCGCCCTTGCCGAACTGCTTTTCGATCTGGCTCAGCGCGGCGGTGAGGGCGCGCTTCTTGTTCTCGTCCATCGGAGTGGTCCTTGCAGAGGTCGTATCGGTGGAGGTGCTGTCTTTGGAAGTCTTCTTGGCCATGGGTTCACTTTAAGGCTGGCGTATCGCACAGGCTGAGATTCTGCCCGGCGTTCGGAAAAAAATTATCGGACATCCGTACCAACCTCAGCGGAACCAGAGAATCGCCACAAAAGACCGTGCAGGTAATGCGTTGTAGAAGGATCAGCGGTTGGGCCGCAACAGGCCGCAATAGAGGCCTTCGATCGCGAAGTCCTGGTCGGGCAGGACTTCGATCGGCTTGTAGTCGGGATTGCGCGGCAGCAGGCGGATCCGGTCCTTGCCCATCTTCAGCAGCTTGACGGTGATCTCGTCATCGATGCGCGCCACCACGATCTGTCCGGAGCGGGCGTCACGGGTCCGGTGCACACCGATCAGGTCACCGTCGAAGATGCCTTCGTCGATCATCGAATCGCCCTGCACCTTGAGCAGGTAGTCCGGCGCCGGCGAGAAGAACACCCGGTCGAGCACCACGAAATCGTCCGAGCCGATGTCTGCGCCGATCGGCAGACCCGCCGCGACCCGGCCCAGCACCGGCAGGCGCAGCACATGATCGGGCAGCGCGGGCACCGACAGCGAGCCCGGCAGGCCGTCCTGCAGCGCCGGTGCCTGCACCAGCCGGATGCCACGCGCCTGGCCGGGGATGCGACGGATCGCCCCGGCCTGCTCCAGGGCTTCCAGGTGGTATTGCGCCGCGCGTACCCCCTTGAAGCCGAAGGCACGTGCGATTTCAGTCTGCGACGGCGGGGCGCCATCGGTCTCGATACGCTCGGCGATCAACTGCAGGATCGCCTGCTGGGTGTCGGTCAGTTCCATGGTTAGTAGTATTACTACTAACGATGTGGGCACGCAAGTGCCCACGGAAGAAGAGCAGGAATCAGCAGGATCATCCCCCCACCGAAGCCGTCGGCAGTTCGTGTAGCCACCGACCGTTGGTCGGTGACCGCGCGAACGCGCGGCAATGCGTGACGGTGCGTTCGCGTGTCGGTTTTGGTCTTGTCTCCGGGGTTTAGCGCGTGCAACCCCATAGGTCAGGCGCTCATGGGCGGCAGACGAAGGGTAGCGATCATAGGAGGCGGCCGGGAGAAGGCAGCCGACCAACGGTCGGCTCTACGGGGTTGGGTTGCGCGTGCCGAAGGCCGGGCGGATGGAAGGTCGGCGGTCATGAGGCCGGCCGGGTAGAGCAGCCGACCAACGGTCGGCTCTACGAGGTTGGGTCGCGTTTGCGGCACATTGCGGGGATCCTGCGGATCCCGGCGGCGAAAACCCTACGGGTTTTTGCCGCTGCGCCAGATCGAAAACAGGATCCACACGCCGCAGAAGCCGGCGCCGATGAAGCCCGCCACGCCCAGCGCCAGCAGCCAGCGGCTGGAGACGCCACCTACGCTGTGCATGACGATCGAGGAGCCGATAATTAGCGCGGCGGTCACGATGCCCATCACCAGACGGTTGGCCGCGCGGTTGACCTGGTCGCCGAAGCCCTGCAGCGCGGTGGTCTCGACCTTGAGCTGGAGGCGACCACGCCGAGCCATCTGCAGCAGCCGACGCACGTCGCGCGGCAGGTCGCCGAGCAGCTCCATCACCCCCACCAGGCTGCGCTTGCCCCGCTTGAGCACGGCGCCGGGCGCATAGCGCTGCCACATCACCCGCTCCAGGTACGGACGCGCGGCGCTGGCCATGTCGAACTGCGGGTCCAGCTGCCGGCCCATGCCTTCCAGAGTCAGGAAGGTCTTGATCATCAGGGCCAGGTCGGCCGGCAGGGTCAGCGAGTACTGGCGCAGCAAGGTGGTGATGTTGCCCAGCATCAGGCCCATGTGCAGGTCTTTCAGCGGCACGCCCCGGTACTGGTCGACGAACGTGCTGATGTCCTGCTGCAGCCGCGACTCATCCACGTCCACCCCGCCCGCCCAATCGAGCAGCACGTCGGCCACCGATTCCGGCTCCTGGTTGACCAGCCCATGCAGGAGCTGGGCGACCTGGAAGCGGCGCTGCTCGGAGATCGCCCCGACCATSCCGAAATCGATCACGCCGATGCGGCCGTCGCGCAGGTAGATGATGTTGCCCGGGTGCGGATCGGCGTGGAAACAGCCGTCTTCGAGCACCATCTTGAGCACGATGTGCGCGCCGCGACGGGCCAGCTGCACGCGGTCCAGCCCGGCCGCATCGACGCCGGCCAGGTCGCGGCCGGGGATGCCGTCGACGAAGTCCTGCACGTTGAGGCTTTCGCAGGTCCACTGCCAATGCACGTTGGGGATCAGGATGTCTTCGCGCCCGGCGAAGTTGCGCGCGATGCGCTCGGCGTTGCGGCATTCGGCGGCGAAATCCAGCTCCCGGCGCAGCGAGACCTGGAACTGCTGCACCACTTCGGCCGGGCGATACCGCTGCAGGTCCGGCAGGCGCGCTTCCACGATTTCGGCCAGGCGTGCCAGCAGGCGCAGGTCGGCTTCGATCACCTCACGGATGCCGGGGCGACGGATTTTCAGCACCACGGCGGTGCCGTCGTGCAGGGTTGCGCGGTGCGCCTGGGCCAGCGAGGCGGCCGCCATCGGGGTTTCATCCAGCCAGGCGAAGACCTCGGTGGCCGGTGCGCCGAGATCGGCTTCCAGCTGTTCGCGCACCTGCGCATACGGCAGCGGCGGTACCGCGTTCTGCAGTTCAGAGAATTCGGCGATCCAGTCCGGCGGGAACAGGTCCACGCGCGTGGCCAGCACCTGGCCGAGCTTGACGAAGGTCGGACCCAGGTCTTCCATCGCACGCCGCACCCGCACGGGCGCGGTCATGCGCAGCATCTGCGTGTCGTTCCAGTGCAGCAGCCGCCCGGCCCGTTCCAGTACATCGGCCAGGCCGATCCGGCGTACCAGATCGCCAAAGCCATAGCGGATCAGGACCGAGGCGATTTCCTGCAATCGGCCTAGGTCGCGTACGGTTCCCAGCGTTTCCCACATCGGTGCCACTCCTGTCCACGCACGCGGTCAGGATGTCACACCGGTGCGAAAATTCCCGTCAGCGCCTGCTGCACGGTCTGGCGACGGATGGCTTCGCGGTCGCCGTCGAACCGGAACAGCTGCGCGCGGGCATAGCCACCGCGCTGCTTCCAGCCGATCCACACGCTGCCGACCGGCTTGTCCGGACTGCCGCCGCCCGGCCCGGCAATGCCGGTCACGGCCACGGCGATGCCGGCGCCGGAATTGATCAGTGCACCGGAAACCATTTCCAGCACGGTCTCGCGGCTGACCGCACCGAACTGCTCCAGCGTGTGCGCGCGAACACCGAGCAAGCGCTGCTTGGCCTCGTAGCTGTAGACGACCATGCCGCTGTCGAAGAATGCCGAGGAGCCGGCCACATCGGTCATCGCCTTGGCGATCCAGCCGCCGCTGCAGCTCTCGGCAGTGACCAGCTGCAACGATGCCTGCTGCAGGCGCTGGCCGACATCACGGGCAAGGACGCCGAGTTCGGCATCGGTGGGGACGCTCATGGTGATCCTGGATCGGGGGGAAGGACGCCCCGTTTTAGCCCAAATCGGCGCGGATGTCGTGTGCGGGGGCGCGACGCAGCGTCGCGCGCCCTTTGCTGCGCCTGTCCCACCGCCGGGGAACGTCGAGGGAGAGCCGGCCAGCGGCCGGCACTACCGTGTCACCACTCGGGGAGCTTCTCCGGCAGCATCGCGCGGATCGGCTCGCCGCCCTCGCCGGCCGCCAGCTTTTCGGCCTCGGCGATCGGCAGATCGACCTCAAGCAGCCAGCCGTCCTCGTCGGCCTGTTCGCCGCGCACCACTTCCAGCTGGTGCAGGCGCGAACGCAGGCGTCCGGCACTCGGCGGCAGACGCAGCGCGCCGGTGATGTGCTGCAGGCCCAGGCGCTTGCCCAACACCGACTGCAGCAGCGGCAGGCCAAGCCCGTCGCGCGCGGAGATCCATACCCGTTCGCGACGGGCGGTATCGGGGATGCCGTCCTGTGCGTCGTGACGCACTTCGGCTCCCTCGATGCGGTCGATCTTGTTGAACACCAGCAGCTGCGGAAGATCGCCCGCACCCACGTCGGCCAGCACTTCGTCGACCTGGGCGATGCGGTCCTCGCGGTGCGGATCGGCGGCGTCGACGATATGCAGCAGGAAATCGGCCTCGCGCGCTTCGCTCAAGGTCGAGCGGAACGCGGCCACCAACTCGTGCGGCAGATCGCGCACGAACCCGACGGTGTCGGCCAGCACCACGTTGCCACCCGGGACCGCGATGCGGCGCACGGTCGGGTCGAGCGTGGCGAACAGCTTGTCCGCGGCGTAGGCCTCGGCACCGGTCAGGGCATTGAACAGGGTCGACTTGCCGGCATTGGTGTAACCCACCAGGGCAACGCGCGGCAGTTCGCTGCGCACGCGGGCGCGGCGCATCTGGGTGCGCTGCACCTCGACCTTTTCCAGCCGTTTCTGCAGCTGTTCGACCCGCTTCTGCAGCAGGCGACGGTCGGTTTCCAGCTGGGTTTCACCTGGGCCGCGCAGGCCGATGGAGCCGCCGCGCTGGCGCTCCAGATGGGTCCAACCGCGGATCAGCCGGGTGGACATGTGGCGCAGCTGCGCCAGCTCCACCTGCAGCTTGCCCTCATGGCTGCGTGCGCGCTGGGCGAAGATGTCCAGGATCAACCCGCTCCGGTCGATCACGCGCCGCTCCAGGAAGCGCTCGAGATTGCGCTCCTGCCCCGGTGTCAGCGCATGGTTGACCAGGATCAGGTCGGCACCGGTGGCATCGGCCGCGGCTTTCACCTCATCCAGCTTGCCGGTGCCGATCAGGATCGACGGGTTCGGTCGGTCGATGCGCGCGGTCAGCGTCGCCGCGATGCTCGCACCGGCCGAGCGGGCCAGGTCCGTGAACTCTTCAAGCACGTCTTCTTCGAGCCGGCCGAAGTGCGGCTGGATCAGGAGTGCGTGTTCGCCTCGCTTGGAACGGTCAAACACGCAGTTCTCCAGAAATACTCAACGCATTACTCAACGTCGTCTTCACCTTGGACGCCTTCGGCGCCACCTTCATTGGACTGTACATAGCCGCCACCCGGGCCAACCCGTACGTTGCGCGCCGGCACCACGGTGGAAATGGCGTGCTTGTACACCATCTGGCTCACCGTATTGCGCAGCAGCACCACGAACTGGTCGAACGATTCGATCGTCCCCTGCAGTTTGATGCCGTTGACCAGGTACACCGAAACCGGCACGCGTTCGCGCCGAAGTGCATTCAGAAACGGGTCCTGCAGCGATTGCCCCTTGGACATTGCTAACTCCTGATTATTGTTTTTATGGTCTTCCGGCAGTTTCCGCGGCCCCCGCCGCCCACCGGAATCCTTGATGGTACACGGGCTGGAGTGGGGAAGGCGTGGAGTCAGCGTGCGACGAAGGTCGACACCGCTTCTGCCAGCGAAGCCTGATCAAGATGGGGATCGAACCAGCGCACATCAAGCTCGCCGCGCAGCCAGGTGAGCTGGCGCTTGGCCAGCTGGCGGGTAGCCTGGATGCCGCGTTCACGGAACTGGCTGGCCGTGCCCTGCCCGTCCAGGAACTCCCAGGCCTGGCGGTAGCCCACCGCCCGCACCGCCGGCAGGTCCAGGGGCGCAGCCACCCGGGCCATCTGCGGCAGCGCGCGCAGTGCGCGGACCTCGTCCAGGAAGCCCTGCCCGAGCATGGCGTCGAAACGGGTCTCGATGCGCTGGTGCAGCACGCTGCGCTCGCGCGGGGCCAGCACCAGCTTGAGCGTGCGGACCGGCAGGCGGTCCACGCCGGGCAGTTTCTGCCACGCACTGATCGGGGTCCCGCTGAGCCGGTAGACCTCCAGCGCCCGCTGGATGCGTTGTGGATCGGTGGCATGGATGCGCGCGGCGGCGGCCGGGTCGATGCTGGCCAGCTCGGTGTGCAGGGCGGCCCAGCCCTTGGCTGCGGCCTCCCCGGCGATGCGCGCGCGGGTATCCGGATCGGCCGGCGGCATCGGCGAAAGGCCCTGCAGCAGCGCGCGGAAGTACAGCCCGGTGCCGCCGGCCAGGATCGGCATGCGGCCACGAGCGAGGATGTCGGCGACGGCGCGGGCCGCATCGGCGGCAAATTCGGCCGCCGAATAGGTCTGCCACGGGTCGCGCACGTCCAGCAGATGGTGGGGCGCCTGCGCGCGCTCGGCGGCGTCGGGCTTGGCCGAGCCGATGTCCAGGCCGCGGTAGACCAGCGCCGAATCGACGCTGACGATCTCCCCGCCGAGCTGCCGCGCCAGCCCGATCGCGGTGGCGGTCTTGCCCGACGCGGTCGGGCCCATCACCGCGATCGCCAGCGGGCGCTGGTCGGTGCCCATCAGTCCTCGTCCGGCCAGCGCGGCATGGCCGGCGCAGCGTCCACGCGCGGTGCCGGCACGGCATCGACCGCGGCCCACACCTTGAGTGCATCAACGGTGGTAGCCACGTCGTGCACGCGCAGGAGCGTCGCCCCGCGCTGGGCGGCGATCAGGTGCGCGGCCACCGAGCCGGCTACCCGGTCGCGCGGCTGTTCGCGCCCGGTCAGCTCGCCGATGCTGCGCTTGCGCGACAGGCCGGCCAGCAGCGGCACGCCCAGGTCCAGGAAACGCGCCGAGCGGGCGAGCAGGATCATGTTGTGTTCGGTCGTCTTGCCGAAGCCGAAGCCCAGGTCGATCACCAGGTTCTTTTTCGCGATGCCGGCCATCTCGGCGGCAAACAGGCGCTCGGCGAGGAAACGGTGCACCTCGGCGACCACGTCATCGTAGTGCGGGGTGTCCTGCATGCTGCCCGGCTCGCCCTGCATGTGCATCAGCACCACCGGCACGCCGAGGTCGGCGGCGGCGGCCAGTGCACCAGGCTGGCGCAGTGCGTGGATGTCGTTGAGCATGCCGGCGCCAGCGGCCACCGCCGCGCGCATCACCTCCGGCTTGAAGGTATCGATACTGATCGGGACGTGGGTTTCCCGCGCCAGCCGCTCGATCACCGGGATCACCCGGCGCAGCTCCTCCTCCAGCGACACCGGCGCACTGCCCGGGCGGGTCGATTCACCGCCGATATCCAGCAGGTCGGCACCCTCGGCGACCAGTTGCAGCCCATGGGCGACGGCAGCCTCCAGGGTGTCATGCACGCCGCCGTCGGAGAACGAGTCCGGGGTGACGTTGACGATACCCATCACGCGCGGGCGATCCAGCCGCAGCGCACGGCCACCGCAATCGAGCTGGGGAGAAATGTCGAACATGGGCAGGTCCACGAAGTACGCCAGCGCGTAGTTTACGCTGGCGTACCGCAGCGGCCGTCAGAGATCGCCGAGGCGGGCGCCATCGACGGGATTGGCCAGCCATTCGGCGAGGTCGCTACCGATCGCGTTGACGGTGCGTTCGAGCACGTCACAAGACCCCTTGAAGCCGGCGAACGCGCCGCCCGCGAGGTTCGCCGCGCCGTGACCGATGCGAGCTTCTGGCCATCCTGAAACAGCACGCCCCGCGCCGTGGCGGATTTGAAATGACCGGCAAAGGCATTGCCCGCGCTCTGCGCTTCGACCAGTTCCAGTTGCAGCACGCGACCGCTGTCACGCGTCATCGGCGCCGTGTCGAAGAGGATCCGGTTGCCATGCACCGGCGCCTTCGCGCCCAGTGCACTGGCCAGCTGCGCGCAGATCCGGCATTCCGCCTTGATGTTGTCGGCAATGTAGGCCGACTCCGCGAAGGGCACCGGATCCTGCACGTGGATATCGGCCGCAAGCGCGGGCGTGGCACAGCTCAACAGCGTCGCGGCAGCGACGCACAACGAATGACGCATGGTTTCCCCCTGGAAAAGTGGCGCGTGGTCGCAGCATGCGACCTGCACCGCTGCATGCTGCCGCCCGCGCGCCACCAGCGCAACCGGTCAGCGCTGGCGGCGCTTGCGATCGACGTACAGGGTCTTGGCGATGCTCAACAGGATGCCCAGCGCGATACCGATACCAGCGCCGAGCAGGAAGTTGTCGCGGAATAGACCGATACCGACGCCGACAACCGTGGCGATCACCATCTCGACGGTGTGCGACACCGGTGGTGGGGGCGTGGTGGACATGGCGACTCCGGAACAGAAAGCAGGAACAAGGGGCGCATTATGGCGCGGAAACGACGAAGGCCGGGTTTCCCCGGCCTTCGTGTTCACCCTGCCGTGCTTACAGCTGCTCGGCAGGACCGGCGATCGGCGTCACCGGACGGGCGTCGCCGCCCTTGTCGTTGTTGTTGTTGCTGCCACCGTCCTTGTTGGACTTGTCCCAGCCCATCGGCGGCGGCGGATCGCGACCTTCCATGACCGCATCGATCTGCGGCACGTCGATGGTTTCGTACTGCAGCAGCAGCTGCGACATGGTGTGCAGCTTGTCCAGGTTGGCGGTCAGCAGCTCGGTGGTCCGGGCATAGGCCTTGTCCAGAATGCTGCGCACCACTTCATCGATGCGGCGCGCGGTGTCGTCCGAAACGCTCTTGTGCTGGGTGACCGACCGGCCGAGGAACACTTCATCGTCCTCTTCGCCATAGGCGATCGGACCCAGTTCGTCGGACAGGCCCCACTTGGTGACCATGTTGCGGGCCATCTTGGTGGCGCGCTCGATGTCGTTGGAGGCACCGGTGGTGACCTTGTCGGTGCCGAAGATCAGCTCTTCGGCAACGCGCCCGCCGTACAGCGAGCACAGCTGCGATTCGATCGCCACGCGGTTCATCGAGTACTTGTCGCCTTCCGGCAGGTACATGGTCACACCCAGCGCGCGACCGCGCGGGATGATGGTGACCTTGTAGACCGGATCGTGCTCGGGGACCAGGCGGCCGACGATGGCGTGACCGGCTTCGTGGTAGGCGGTGAGCGTCTTTTCTTCTTCGCTCATCGCCATCGAACGACGCTCGGCACCCATCAGGATCTTGTCACGGGCACGGTCGAAGTGGTCCATGCGGACTTCCTTCTCGCCGCCACGCGCGGCAAACAGCGCCGCCTCGTTGCACAGGTTGGCCAGATCCGCACCGGAGAAGCCCGGGGTACCGCGCGCGATGACCATGGGCTCGACATCGTCGGCCAGCGGCAGCTTGCGCATGTGCACCTTGAGGATCTGCTCGCGACCGCGCACGTCGGCCAGGCCGACCACCACCTGGCGGTCGAAGCGGCCCGGACGCAGCAGCGCCGGATCCAGCACGTCCGGACGGTTGGTGGCAGCGATGACGATCACGCCCTCGCCCCCCTCGAAACCGTCCATTTCGACCAGCAACTGGTTCAGGGTCTGCTCGCGCTCGTCATGACCGCCGCCCAGGCCAGCACCACGATGGCGGCCGACGGCGTCRATTTCATCGATGAAGATGATGCACGGCGCCTGCTTCTTGGCCTGCTCGAACATGTCGCGGACGCGGCTGGCGCCGACGCCGACGAACATTTCCACGAAATCCGAACCGGAGATCGAGAAGAACGGCACCTTGGCTTCACCGGCGATGGCCCGGGCCAGCAGGGTCTTGCCGGTACCGGGCGGGCCGACCATCAGCACGCCGCGCGGAATCTTGCCGCCCAGCTTGGTGAACTTGGTCGGGTCGCGCAGGAAGTCGACCAGCTCGCTGACTTCTTCCTTGGCCTCGTCGCAGCCGGCGACGTCGGCGAAGGTGACCTTGATCTGGTCCTCGCCCTGCAGCTTGGCGCGCGACTTGCCGAAGGACATGGCGCCCTTGGAGCCGCCACCGCCGCCCTGCATCTGCCGCATGATGAACAGCCAGAAGCCGATGATCAGGATCACCGGGAGGAAGTTCATCAGGATCGCACCCAGCGAAATGCCGCTGGACGGCTCTTCCTGGACGATTTCCACGTTCTTGCCACGCAACACGTTGATCAGGTCGCGATCGTAGGGCGCGGTGATGGTGGCCGACTGGCCGCCACGGGTGGTGTAGGAGAGCTGGCTGGTGCCGCCGCGGACATCCCCGGCGAAGGTCACCTTCTGGACGTTGCCGCTGTCCACCTGGTCCAGGAACTGCGAATACGTCGCGCCCTGGGCGCCCGCGCCGCTGCTCTTTGGCGAGAAGCTCTGGAACACCACCATCAGCACCACGGCGACGACCACCCATAGCAGGAGGTTCTTGGTCAAGTCGTTCATCCTCATTGGCTCCGGTGTTCCTCTAATTCCTGACGCGATTCGTATGGTTGAGCTTACTTGATCTGCGCACGTTTGCCCTGCCCGAGGGCGTATACCTCGGACGAACGCTTGCGGGAGGCTTCCGGCTTGCGGATCGCGACCTTGTCGTACCTGCGGCGCATCTCGCGCACGTAGTCGTCAAAGCCCACGCCCTGGAACAGCTTGATCAGGAACGCGCCACCGGGCTTGAGATGGTTGTCGGCAAAATCCATCGCCAACTCCGCCAGGTGCATCATCCGCGGTTGGTCGACCGCATCCATACCACTTTTATTGGGGGCCATATCCGAGAGCACAAGGTCTACCGCCTGGTCCCCGAGCATGGCTTCAAACTGCGATAGGACGGTTTGCTCCCTGAAGTCTCCGTGAAGGAACTCCACGCCGGCCAGCGGCGGCATCTCCAGGATGTCCAGTGCCAGCACCCGRCCGGTGTCGCCGATCTGGCGCCGCACCTGCTGGGACCAGCCGCCGGGAGCGGCGCCGAGGTCGACCACCACCATGTGCGGCTTCAGCAGCCGGTCCCGCTCGAGCAGCTCCTCCAGCTTGTAGGCCGCGCGCGAGCGCATGCCCTCGGCCTGCGCCTTCTTCACGAAGGGGTCGGAAAAGTGTTCTTTCAACCAGCGTTGACTGCTCTTGCTACGGGAAGCCATTGGTAATAGGGCCGGAACGGGTGGTCATGATACCCTGATCGCCCCAGTTAACCGCTTGTTCCTGAATGTCTATTGCCCTGACCTCTGCCCAGACCCGCTTCCTCCGCGGCCATGCCCATGATCTGAAAGCCCTGCTGCAGATCGGCGGCAAGGGGGTCACGCCGGCCTTCCTGGCCGAACTGGAGGAAGTTCTGGAACGCCATGAACTCATCAAGGTGAAAGTGGCCGCCGAAGACCGTGACGCCCGCGACGCGATGATCGCCGAACTCACCACCGCCTCCGGCAGTGCCCTGGTGCAGCGCATCGGCCATGTGGCCGTGCTGTACCGCCCGAGCAAGGAACACCGCCAGATCGTGCTGCCGCGCGGCTGATCCCGGACCCTGAAGATGCAACTGAGCCACGAACTGCCCGATTACGCCTACGCCCTGCGTGCCGCCGATGGGCGCACCGCGAAAGTGAATGACCGCACCCTGGCCAGCAGCTTCGTGCTGACCCCGGACACGCTGATCGAAGCGTGGCCGGTGGCCGATATCGCCGCCCTGACCCCGGAACACCTGCAGCCGGTGCTGGCGCTGAACCCGGCACTGGTCGTGCTGGGCACCGGCGATACCCAGGTGTTCCCGCCCGCGGCGGTCATGGCCGCGTGCCTGACCCGTGGGATCGGCCTGGAAGTGATGAACAACCCGGCCGCCGCGCGGACCTTCAACATCCTGGCCGGCGAAGGCCGCAAAGTGGCTGCGGCGTTCATCCTGAAGGGGTGAATGCGGTCGTTTTTGTTCAGGAAAGGCCGCCAGGGGCGGCCTTTTTTGTGCATGTAGAGCCACCCAATGGGTGGCTGCACACCCCAACCGGCGCGCGAACCCGGCCCGGTAGAGCCACCCCATGGGTGGCTGCACACCGAACCGGCGCACGGAGCCCGCACCGAGATGGCGACGCATGGCGTCGCCCTACCCAGGAACAGCGCGCCCGTCCGGGACGCGCCAGTTATTTCGGCGGCAGGTACAGCAGCGGGTCGACCGGCTTGCCGTTGTAGCGGATCTCGAAGTGGAGCATGTCGCGGGTGGTGCCGGTGCGGCCCATCTCGGCGATCTGTTCCCCGGCCTTGACGCTCTGGCCTTCGTTGACCAGCCGCTTGCGGTTGTGGCCGTACGCAGACAGCCACTGATCGCTGTGCTTGATGATGATCAGCTCGCCAAACCCGACCAGGCCCGCGCCGGAATACACCACCACGCCCGGCGCGGTCGCCCGTACCGGTTGTCCGCTCGTACCTGCGATGTCCACGCCCTGCTTGGTCACATCGGCACCGACGAACTTGCCCACGAGCGCGCCATCGGCCGGCCAGCGCCAGCTGATGTTGCTCTTGATCGCCGTGGTCGGCGACGGGGTCGGGGCCGGCGCGGGCGCGGTTGTGCCCGGACGTGGCGCGGTTACCACCGTGGTCGGCGCACGGCCCGGTGCACCACCGCCCGGATACAGCTTCAGCGTCTGCCCCGGATAGATCGTGTACGGCTCGGCCAGCCCGTTCCAGGCGGCCAGGTCACGCGGGGTGATGTTGTGGATGCGTGCCAGCGCGTACAGCGTATCGCCACGGCGCACCACGGCGGTCTGCCCCGGCTTGGCCACCGATGCCTGCGGCGTCGGATGCGCACCACGACCCGGCGACGACGGCTTGACCACCGTGGCCGTCCCGCATGCGCCCAACGTGGACACCGCCAGCACCAGCGCGGTAACACGCAGCCCCCTGCTCAAACGATCAGCACTCATGCGAACTTCGCCCTCCAGACTAGCCAGGCGACCAGCGCCACGACCAGCACGGTYGCGATCCAGCCCAGCGGTTCAATCCAACGCCGCAGCGCAGCTTCCGCGCGCGGACCACCAATACGGATGACCGCGGCCAGCACGAACACGCGCTTGCCACGACCGATCAACATGCTCAGGAAATACTGCGGCAACGGCACGCCGACGATACCCGATGCCCAGGTGAAGACCTTCATCGGGATCGGCATGAAGCCGCCCAGCACCAGGAAGGTGAACACCGCCCAGGGCGATTCGGCCATCTTGGCCTGGACCACCGCGATGCCGCTCTCGATGCTCGACAGCATGCCCAGCGCGGCGAACACCGGCTTGAGCGCCTCGAAGGCGAAATGCCCCAGCGCGTAGCCGACCAGCGCTCCGGCCATCGAACCGCCCAGGCTCAGCGTGGCAAACCACCAGCCGCGCTTGGGCTGGGCCACGCACATCGGCGCCAGCATCACCTCGGGCATCACCGGGAAGATGATCGCCTCGATGAAGCTCAACACCGTCAAATAGGTCGGCGCGCGCTCATGCGCGGCCCATTTCATCGCCCGCTCATACAGCGGACCAAAGATCTTCATGACGCAACGCTCCTGTGAATCAATCCAGCATGCCAGACAGCAGCGGCACGAACGTGACCGGTGCCAGTACCTGCTGTTCGATGCTGCCGTCATCGCGACGGGTCAACTGCACCAGCGACTGCGCGCCCGGGCCACCGACCGGCGCCACCAGCCGCCCACCGATGGCCAGCTGCTCGACCAGCGCGTCGACCAGCGCCGGTGCGGCGGCAGTGACCACGATCGCATCGAACGGGCCGTGCTCGGCCCAGCCGACGCGGCCATCGTCATGCTTGGTGCGGATGTTCATGCCGAGTGCGCGGAAACGCTTGCGCGCCTGGCGCAGCAGGTCACCGATGCGCTCGACCGTATAGACCTCCAGCCCCAGCGCGCCGAGGATCGCGGCCTGGTAGCCCGAACCGGTGCCCACTTCCAGCACCTTCTTCGGCGAGCAATGCAGCACCGCCTCGGTCATCCGCGCCACCACCCACGGCTGGGAGATGGTCTGCCCGTGGCCGATCGGCAGCGCGGTGTCCTCGTACGCGCGCGAGGCCAGCGCCTCGTCGATGAACAGGTGGCGCGGCACCACGCGGATCGCGTTGAGCGTGTTCTCGTCGACGATGCCCGCTTCGCGCAGGCGCTCGACCAGGCGGTCGCGCACGCGCTGGGAGGTCATGCCGATGCCGACCGCTTCGGGTTGCAGGCGCAGGCGCTGGCTCATGCCGGGCGATCCAGCGCGGCCGTCAGCCCGCCGACCCAGCTGGCCACCTTCTCCAGCGCCTGGTAGCGGGTGAGGTCGACCTGGATCGGGGTGATCGAAATGAAGCCGTTGCGCACCGCGTGGAAATCGGTGCCCGGGCCGGAATCCTGCTCGCGTCCGGCCGGACCGATCCAGTACACCTCGTTGCCGCGCGGATCGCGCTGGGCGATGCAGCCCTCGGCGCGGTGGCGGTTGCCCAGCCGGGTCACCTCGAATCCGCGGATCTCGCGCCACGGCAGGTCCGGCACGTTGACGTTGAGGATGGTGTCGGCGGGCAGTGGATCGGCCTTGAGCCGGGTCACGATCTCGACCGCGGCACGCGCGGCGGTCTCGAAATTGCGCGGCTCGTGGTTGTGCGTCACCAGCGACATCGCCACGGCCGGCAGGCCCAGGAAACGCCCCTCCATCGCCGCGGACACGGTGCCGGAGTAGATGACGTCATCGCCCAGGTTGGCCGCGTTGTTGATGCCGGAGACCACGATGTCCGGCTCGTACTCGAGCACGCCGGTCAGCGCCAGGTGCACGCAGTCGGTGGGCGTACCGGCCACCGAGCAGGTGTAATGATCGATGCGTTTGACGCGGATCGGCAGGTCCAGGGTGAGCGAGTTGCTGGCACCGGAGCGGTCACGGTCCGGCGCGAACACCGTCACCTCATGACCGGCGTCACGCAGTACCGAGGCGAGCATCCTGATACCCGGCGCGTCGACACCGTCGTCGTTGCTGACCAAGATCCGCATCTGCGATTTAACCGCTTGATTTTTCAAGACTTCGATTCCATCACTTTCCAGCGTTGGCGGGGCCGGCCCTCCCCGGTCTGGGGAACACCGACCGCGCAAGTGCGTCAGCTATTGTGCCGCAAGCGGGCAGATCGTCCTACCCCGGATGACGGTAGGCAGCGGCCATCCCCTGGCATTACGCTGTACGCATGTCACATTCTGAAGACGACGACCCCGCCGCCCTGTTCCGCTCGGCAATCGGCGAGGTCAAACCCCTGCGCAAGCCTGCGGCCGCGCCGCCGGCCGTGCCGCGGCCGAAGCCGCGCGCGCGCATGGCCGAACGTGACGAGGACGAAGCGCGCGGCGAATTCGCGCGCCTGCTGCGCGACAGCAGCCCGCTGGAAGCGGGCGACACCGCCAGTTACCGGCGCGACAACCTGCCGGCGCGGATGTTCCAGCGGCTCAAGCGTGGCCAGTACTCGGTGCAGGACGAGCTGGACCTGCACGGGGCCACGGTGGTACAGGCGGAAAACCTGCTGCGCCAGTTCCTGCTGGAAGCGCACGCGCACGAATACGGCTGCGTGCGCATCATCCACGGCAAGGGCCTGCAGTCCGATGGCGGCGCACCGGTGTTGAAGAACCTGGTCGACCGCCTGCTGCGCCAGCGCAACGACGTGTTGGCCTTCCATTCGGCGCCGGCTGGGCAAGGCGGTACCGGCGCGGTGGTGGTGTTGCTGGCGAACCGGTAAGGCCGCCCGCTGGGTGCCTGCACATGACGCCTGATCGCGGTAGATCCACCCCATGGGTGGCTGCACGCGGCGCCGGATCGCCGTAGAGCCGCCCCATGGGTGGCTTGTGCGCGGTGCCGGATCGGAGCGCAGCCACGCATGGCGTGGCTCTACCGCCCCCCCTGATGGGGGATGCCGCAATCAATCCGCCGTCAGGAGCGTCTGGCTTGCGTCTTCCACCGGCCCCAGCTCGTGCAGCACGGCGGTGGCGTAGCAGCCCGGCGGTAGCGCGAAACTGAGCTCGAGCACATCCGGCTGCAACCAGGTGTGCTGCAGCATCGCCGGGCGCAGGCGCAGCGCGCGACGCTCCTGCTTCAGGCGCGCACTTTCCAGGCCAGCACGCAGCGCCAACGATTGTTCGTCCGATATCGCGCCCAGCTCCAGATCGGCGGCCGCGCCGGTACTGCGCAGCGCTCCCTCGCCCCACAACGGGCCACTGGGATGGATGTCGAAGCGGCCCAGGCGGTCGGCCAGCAGATCCGTCCACGGTTCCGGACCGAACACGCTGCGGCTGCCGTCCAGCATCCACACCTCACCGTCCAGCGGCGTGTCCCAGTTGCCCTGCGCGACGCGCTCGGCCAACACCTGGTTGAACAGGGCCGAGCGTGCCGCCGACAACAGCAGCGAACGCTGGTCCGGGCGCACGCGTCGGCCGCCAAACATCGCCAGCGCCGCCGGCACATTGCCGCCGTCGCGGCCGAAACGCTGTTCGCCGAACCAGTTCGGCAGTCCGCGCGCGGCGATCAGCGACAGCCGCTCGTCGATCGCCTTCGCATCGCCCTGCACGTCCCGCAACACCAGCTTGAACCGATTGCCCGCCAGCGCGCCGCGCTGCAGCTTGCGGTTGTGCCAGGTCGACTCGACCACCTCGATCTCATCGGAGGCCAGCAGCGCCGGATCCGGTGCGATGCGCTTGGGCAGGTGCACGCTGAAACGCTGAGTGGTCACCGCGTGCCGGTCCTTCATGCCGGCGTAGCTCACCGCCATGTCCGGCAATCCGGCCCACCGGGCCAGCACTTTGGCCACGTGCACGGTGTTGGCGCCGCGCTTGCGGAGGGTCAGCAGCAGGTGCTCGCCCTCCCCGCTCGGCTCGAACGCCGGCAGCTCGTCCACCTGGAAATCTTCCGGAACGCTGCGGATCTTCGCGCTCAGCAGCGGCGCACCAAATGCCAGCGGAAGCGGGATCACAGTGCCACCAACAGCACGACGGCCTGCGCGGCGATGCCCTCACCACGCCCGGTGAAGCCCAGCTTCTCCGACGTGGTGGCCTTGACGCTGACCGCATCCAGCGCGACGCCCAGCAGCGCGGCAATGCGCTCGCGCATGGCCAGCGCATGCGGGCCCACCTTGGGACGCTCGCAGATCACGGTGATGTCGGTGTTGCCGACCTGCCAGCCACGCTCGCGCAGCAGGCTGTTGCAATGGGCCAGGAAGCGGCAGCTGTCGGCATCTTTCCAGCGCATGTCCGAGGGCGGGAAGTGCTGGCCGATATCGCCCAGCGACAGCGCACCGAGCATCGCATCGCACAGCGCATGCAGGATCACGTCGCCGTCGCTGTGGGCGAGCACGCCGCAGCTGTGCGCCACGCGGATGCCGCCGAGCATGATGTGGTCGCCCGTGCCGAAGGCGTGGACGTCGTAGCCCTGTCCGATGCGGACCGGAGGAAAGGAAGGCGTGTTCATTGCAAAAAACCTGCGGTTGTGGCGCCGCGCGCGGACTCAGTATCCGCGACGCGACAGCTCGAATTCGAAACGGGACAGATCGGCCGGCGTGGTGACTTTGAAGTTGTCTTCGCTGCCTTCCACCAGCAACGGGCGCAGCCCCTGCCGCTCCATCGCCATGGCGTCGTCGGTGACCTCCACGCCGGCATCGGCGGCGTCCTGCAGCGCGCGCGCCAACTGGTGGCGGCGGAACAGCTGCGGGGTCAGCGCCCGCCACAGGCGGGCACGCGGTTCAGTGGCATCGATGCCGCCGTCGTCACCGGCACGCTTGAGGGTGTCGCGCACCGGCGCGGCCAGGATCGCCCCGACCGGATCGTTGCGCCCCACTTCCAGCAGCCGGCCCAGATCGGCGGCGGCCAGGTTGGGCCGCGCGGCGTCATGCACCAGCACGAAATCATCGGCACGCACGCTTTCGGGCAGCGCCTGCAGCCCGGCCAGCACCGATGCGGCACGGGTAGCGCCGCCGATGCAGGTCAGGATCGGCTTGTCGGCCAGCGCCTGCCAGCCCGGCCAGTCGGTGTCGCCCTCGGCGATGGCCACCATCACCCCGGCAACCACCGGGTGCGACAGCAGGGCTTCCAGCGTATGCGCCAGTAGTACCCGGTCGCCTGCGACCAGGTACTGTTTGGGTGTCTGTCCACCGAAACGGGTGCCGCGACCAGCGGCCGGCACCACCGCCCAGACCGTGCCCATCAGGGCACTTCCTGCGGCAGCGCTTCCGGCGGCGCCATGGCCGCCGGTCCGCGCGCAGGCGCGACCGGGGCATCTTCGACCACGCGGTAGAACTTCTCGCCAGGCTTGATCATGCCCAGCTCGCTACGCGCGCGTTCCTCGATCGYGGCCTGGCCTTCCTTGAGGTCCTTGACCTCGGCGGCCAGCGCGTCGTTGCGCTGTTGCAGACCGGCGTTGTCGCGCTGCTGGTTGGCGACCTGGGCCTCCAGGGTCATCACTTCCCCTGAATTGCCCGGGCCGAACCAGAAACGGTACTGCAGCCACGCCAGCAGCAGCGCGAGCAACAGCAGCGTCCAGCGCCAGTTGCGCATGGGGATCAGCGCTTCAGCGACACGAACGCGTCACGACCGGCGTAACGCGCACCGGCACCGAGGGCTTCTTCGATGCGCAGCAGCTGGTTGTACTTGGCCACGCGGTCGCTGCGGCACAGCGAGCCGGTCTTGATCTGGGTGGCGGTGGTGGCCACGGCGATGTCGGCGATGGTGGTGTCTTCGGTTTCGCCCGAACGGTGCGAGACGATCGAGGCATAGTTGGCCGCGTGCGCCATGGCGATCGCTTCCAGCGTCTCGGTCAGGGTGCCGATCTGGTTGACTTTGATCAGGATCGCGTTGGCGGTGCCGGACTCGATGCCTTCCTTGAAGATCTTCGGGTTGGTCACGAACAGGTCGTCGCCGACCAGCTGCACCTTGTTGCCGATGCGGTCGGTGAGCAGCTTCCAGCCGGCCCAGTCGTTCTCGGCCAGGCCGTCTTCGATGGTGATGATCGGGTACTGCGCGGCCCAGTCGGCCAGGAAGTCGACGAACTGCTCGGAGGTCAGGCGCTTGTTTTCGCCGACCAGGTTGTACTTGCCGTTCTCGAAGAATTCGCTGGAGGCCACGTCCAGGCCCAGCAGCACGTCTTCACCGGCGGTGTAGCCGGCTTTGCCGATGGCTTCCAGGATGGTGTCCAGCGCTTCGACGTTGCTGCGGAAGTCCGGCGCGAAGCCGCCTTCGTCGCCCACCGCGGTGCTCAGGCCGTGGCCCTTGAGCACCGACTTGAGCGAATGGAAGATTTCGGTGCCGGCGCGCAGCGACTCGGAGAAGGAGGTGAAGCCGACCGGCAGCACCATGAATTCCTGGAAGTCGACATTGTTGTCGGCATGCGCGCCGCCGTTGATGATGTTCATCATCGGCACCGGCAGGGTCACATCACGGCCATTGGCCAGGTGCTGCCACAGCGCCTGCTTCTTCGACGCCGCCACGGCGTGCGCGTTGGCCAGGGAAACCCCCAGCAGCGCGTTGGCGCCCAGGCGGCCCTTGTTCTCGGTGCCGTCCAGATCGATCAGGCGACGGTCCAGGCCTTCCTGGTCGGCGGCATCGAAGCCCTTGAGCGCATTGGCGATCGTGGTGTTGACGTTGGACACGGCATTGCGCACGCCCTTGCCCAGGTAGCGGGTCTTGTCGCCGTCGCGCAGTTCCACCGCTTCCTTGGTGCCGGTCGAGGCACCCGACGGAACCGCGGCGCGGCCGAACGAACCGTCCTCGAGGATGACTTCAGCTTCCAGCGTGGGATTGCCACGGCTGTCGAGGATTTCACGGGCGTGGATGCTGCGGATCGTGGTCATAGCGGGCCGGTTACCAGTCAGGAAGGGGAAACGCCAGAAAGTAGCGTTGAAAAGCTGCCGCGTGATTATCGCCATCCGCCTGCCGCTTGCCAAATCGGCATTGCGACGCGGTCGCCGGCCAACGCCGAGTCACGCGGTCAGAGCAGCGCAGGCACCAGCAGCACGGCCAGCAGCAACGCCATCAGCGCAAGCGCGGCGCCACCGCCGACGGCCTGCCGATGGAGCCGGATGGCCAGCACGCTGGCGATGAGGCCGCCGAGCAGGGTCGCCCCGCCCAGCGCGAGCGTGGCGTACAGGTACGGCGCGGTGGCCTGCATCGCGTGGCTGCCGTCACCGGGCATGCCGACACTGGCCATGACCAGCACCATCAACATGAAGGCACAGGCCCAGGCCCCGATCGACAGCAGCAGCGCGGCCCAGCCCCACGGCCAGGCGCGCCAGTGCCGGCGCTGGCGGCGCGCTTCCAGCGCCGCCCACGGATCCTGGCTCATGCCGGCCGCCCGCACCGATGGCGGCTGCATGCGGCGATCAGACGCCTGCTGCCTGCGGCAACGCGCCGCCGGCCTTGCGCTCGCGCGCCGCACGGATGAAGCCGATGAACAGCGGATGGCCTTCGCGCGGCGTGGACAGGAACTCCGGATGCGCCTGGCAGGCCAGGAACCACGCGTGCTGGTCGCGCGGCAGCTCGATCACTTCCACCAGGGTGTCATCCATCGACTTGCCGGCAATCACCAGGCCGGCGTCTTCCAGCTGGGTGCGGTAGCGGTTGTTGAACTCGTAGCGGTGGCGATGACGCTCGGACACGACATCCTTGCCGTACAGCTCGCGGGCCAGCGTGCCCGGCTTGAGCCGCTGCTCCTGCAGGCCCAGGCGCATGGTGCCACCGAGGTCGCTCTTGTCGTCGCGCTTTTCCACATCACCGGTGGCGGTGCGCCATTCGGTGATCAGGCCGATCACCGGATTAGGCGACTGGCGGTCGTTCTCGGTGCTGTTGGCACCGTCCAGGTTGGCCACGTGGCGGGCGAAATCGACCACTGCGGCCTGCATGCCGTAGCAGATGCCGAAGTACGGCACGTTCTGCTCACGGGCGAACTGCGAGGTCAGCACTTTGCCTTCGAAACCACGGTCACCGAAGCCGCCCGGCACCAGGATGCCGTCGACATCCTTCAGCGCGGCCATGTCGGTGCCTTCCAGCTCCTGTGCTTCCAGCCACTTCAGGTTGACCTTGGTGCGCTGGCGCAGGCCGCCATGCTTGAGCGCCTCGCCGACCGACTTGTAGGCGTCCTGGTGGTCCACGTACTTGCCGACCACCGCGATGGTGACCTCGTCCAGCGGGTGCAGGGTGGCGTCCACCGCCGCTTCCCACTCGGACAGATCGACCGGACCGGCCTTGTCGCCCAGCTTGAGCTGGTTGATGACGATCTCGTCCAGACCCTGCGCGTGCAGGCCCATCGGGATGCGGTACAGCACGTCCACATCCGGCACGCTGATCACCGCGCGCTCGGAAACGTTGGTGAACTGGGCGATCTTGCGGCGTTCCGAATCCGGCACGACCTGCTCGGAACGGCACAGCAGCACGTCCGGCTGGATGCCGATCGAGCGCAGTTCCTTGACCGAGTGCTGGGTCGGCTTGGTCTTCAACTCACCGGCCGCGGCGATGTACGGCACCAGGGTCAGGTGCATGAACAGCGCCATCTCCGGGCCGCGCTCGGTGCGGACCTGGCGGATGGCCTCCAGGAACGGCAGCGATTCGATATCGCCCACGGTGCCGCCGATTTCCACCAGCGCCACGTCGAAGCCTTCGGTGGCCTCGTCCATGCAGCGGCGGATTTCATCGGTGATGTGCGGGATGACCTGCACGGTGGCGCCGAGGTAGTCGCCGCGGCGCTCCTTGCGGATCACGTTCTCGTAGATGCGGCCGGTGGTGACCGAGTTCTTGCGGCTCAGGCGGGTGCGCACGAAGCGCTCGTAGTGGCCCAGGTCCAGGTCGGTCTCGGCGCCGTCGTCGGTGACGTAGACCTCGCCGTGCTGGAACGGGCTCATGGTGCCCGGGTCGACGTTGATGTACGGGTCGAGCTTCATCATCGTGACGCGCAGGCCACGGGCTTCAAGGATGGAGGCGAGTGACGCGGCGGCAATGCCTTTGCCGAGCGAGGACACTACGCCGCCGGTTACGAAGATCAAGGGAGTCATGGCTGGGGGTGTCCTGTCAGGAAGGGGGAGACGACGCCGGYGCGCGGGGCGACGGACGACGCAAAGGGAAAATGGAGGGGGATCGGGCCGCCGGCTGCGGAGGACACACGCGCCGGGGACGGGATCGGGGAAGCAGCGAAGCGGCCGGTCGGCGAGGTCGGGTTGGCCGTGCCGGTCGCTGAATGGACCGTCACCTCCTGCCTACCCTGCTGGCGATCGCGCACGATCAGGCCAGTCCATTCGCTGATGGATGACACATACTGCTCCCGGAAAGCGCTAGTTTACAGATTGAAGGCCACAAGCCCAAGCGCTGGCATGCGGCCTTCACAAAAAAAAGACGCCCCGGCAGTGCCGGGGCGTCCATGAGGGCATCGGAAGGGGTCAGCGCTTCTTCTTCGCCTCTTCCTCTTCTTCCTTCTGCGGGGCCTGCTCGCCCTTGGCCTTCATCTCGGCGGTGGCCTGGGCGCGGCGCTTGGCCTTGGCGTCGGCCTCGGACTGGGCCTTGTCGGCCTGCTCGCCCAGCTGCGGCGTGGGCTGGCCCTGTCCGGCGTTCTGCGCCATAGCCAGCGGCACGGCCAGGACGGCGGCGGCAATGGCAACGATGGTCAGCAACTTCTTCATGGGATGGCTCCTCGCGGTCTCGGCTTGGGATGGGGATTCCGGGGGACGGATTCCACCAGGCACAGTCTATCGAACCCCGGTCGGCCGGGCCCTGAACGTGTGGCGTGCAAAAAAACCGTCCAGACCGCAAACTTCGCCGTCGCTTTGCGCTTTATGAAGACAGATGAACGCCCGCTATAACGCCGCCGATATTGAAGTCCTGTCCGGCCTGGACCCGGTCAAGCGCCGCCCCGGCATGTACACCGACACCGCGCGCCCGAACCATCTGGCGCAGGAAGTCATCGACAATGCCGTCGACGAAGCCCTGGCCGGGCATGCCCGTACGGTCGAGGTCACCCTGTACAAGGATGGCAGCTGCGAGGTCAGCGATGACGGCCGTGGCATGCCCGTGGACATCCACCCCGAGGAGAAAATCCCCGGCGTCGAACTGATCCTGACCCGCCTGCACGCGGGCGGCAAGTTCAACAACAAGAACTACACCTTCTCCGGCGGCCTGCATGGCGTAGGCGTCAGCGTGGTCAATGCGCTGTCGACMCTGGTCGAGGTGCATATCAAGCGCGACGGCAGCGAACACCGCATCACCTTCCGCAATGGCRATCGCGCCACCCCGCTGGAAGTGGTCGGCAGCGTCGGCAAGAAGAACACCGGTACCCGCGTGCGGTTCTGGGCCGACCCGAAGTATTTCGATACGCCCAAATACAACCTGCGCGCGCTGCGCCATCTGCTGCGCGCCAAGGCCGTGCTGTGCCCGGGACTGACCGTCAAGTTGCGCGACGAAGCCACCGACGAGCAGGACAGCTGGTACTACGAAGACGGCCTGAGCGACTACCTCAAAGCCGAACTCGGCGAGCGCGAGATGCTGCCGGCCGATCTGTTCGTGGGCCACCTCAAGAAAGAAAATGAAATCGTGGACTGGGCCCTGGCCTGGATCCCCGAGGGTGAGCTGGTCCAGGAGAGCTACGTCAACCTGATCCCGACCGCCCAGCACGGCACCCACGCCAATGGCCTGCGTACCGGCCTGACCGAGGCGTTGCGCGAGTTCTGCGACTTCCGCAACCTGCTGCCGCGCGGCGTCAAGCTGGCCCCGGAAGATGTGTGGGACCGCGTGTCGTTCGTGCTGTCGCTGAAGATGACCGACCCGCAGTTCAGCGGCCAGACCAAGGAACGCCTGTCCTCGCGCCAGGCGGCCGGTTTCGTCGAAGGCGCCGCGCACGACGCCTTCAGCTTGCTGCTGAACCAGAACGTGGAGATCGGCGAAAAGATCGCCCAGCTGGCCATCGAGCGCGCCAGCGCGCGCCTGAAAACCGAAAAGCTGGTGACCCGCAAGAAGGTCACCCAGGGCCCCGCCCTGCCCGGCAAGCTGGCCGACTGCATCAGCCAGGATCTCTCGCGCACCGAGTTGTTCCTGGTCGAAGGCGACTCGGCCGGCGGCAGTGCCAAGCAGGCCCGCGACAAGGACTTCCAAGCGATCATGCCGCTGCGCGGCAAGATCCTGAACACCTGGGAAGTCTCTTCGGGCAGCGTGCTGGCCTCGGAGGAAGTGCACAACCTGGCCATTGCGATCGGCTGCGATCCGGGCAAGGACGACATCACCGGGCTGCGCTACGGCAAGGTGGTGATCCTGGCCGACGCCGACTCGGACGGCCTGCATATCGCGACGCTGCTGACGGCGCTGTTCCTCAAGCACTTCCCGGCGCTGGTCGATGCCGGCCACGTGTTCGTGGCGATGCCGCCGCTGTTCCGTATCGATGTGGGCAAGCAGGTGTTCTACGCCCTGGACGAGGAAGAAAAGCGCACGATGCTGGACAAGATCGAGCGCGAGAAGATCAAGGGCACGGTCAGCGTCACCCGCTTCAAGGGTCTGGGCGAAATGAACCCGCCGCAGCTGCGCGAATCGACCATCCATCCCGATACGCGTCGGCTGGTGCAGTTGACCATCGATGATGGCGAGCAGACCCATTCGCTGATGGACATGCTGCTGGCCAAGAAGCGCGCCTCCGACCGCAAGCAGTGGCTGGAGAACAAGGGCGATCTGGCATCGCTGGAAGTCTGATCCGCGCCTGACGCCGACGCAGGAGAGCCCGCCTCATGGCGGGCTTTTTCTTTGGGTTCCCGTCCCGATCAAGGGGCGGCTGATCCAGGGTCCGCAGCATTTTGAGTACGGCGATGCGGGGCTGGACGGGGTGTCTTGGATCGGGCGGTGTCTTCGCTCGGGTCTGTCGCGAGCGTGAGGGCCYCGTAGCAGCCGGTAGGCCCCTGGCGCAAATGTCCCCGRGCCGCGGGGCGGCCTCCTCCTTTATTTTGCCCAGGGGCCTACCGGCYGCYACGGGGCTCGGCTTGCGGTACGCAGGTGGAAGCCAGACTTTTCTGTCGCTGGTCGGTGGGTCGGGCGCTTGGCCCCCATGCCCTTGGAGGAGACCGGTAGTGCCGAGCCATGCTCGGCAAGTCGCAGGATGCCAGCGAAACAAAGGAGGACGCGGCCGCAGGCCGACGCCGGGGGCGTCGCCGGAAAGGCCATGG
>NZ_JBFULB010000013.1:0-29377 GCF_056400545.1 Stenotrophomonas sp. P5_A8
CCGTTGGATCGCGAGGAGCCGGCCAGCGGCCGGCACTACCGGGTTTTCAGCGCCTGACCGGCGCATCCCCGGCCAMGTAGTACGCGGCGGTGCTGCGTGCCAATGGCGCACGCCCACGGATRCGGTCGGCGATCTTCTCGGCGATCATGATCGTGGTGGCGTTGAGGTTGCCGGTGATGATGCGCGGCATGATCGAGGCATCCACCACGCGCAGGCTTTCCATGCCATGCACGCGGCCCTGGCCATCAACCACGCTCATCGCATCGGTGCCCATCGCGCAGGAACAGGACGGGTGGTAGGCGGTTTCGGCATGGGCGCGCACGAAGGCGTCCAGTTCGGCGTCGCTCTGGCACGCGGCACTGGGGCTGATCTCGCGCCCCCGATACTCGTCCAGCGCAGGCTGGGCGATGATCTCGCGGGTGATGCGGATGGCATCGCGGAATTCCTGCCAGTCCTGGTCGGTGGACTGGTAATTGAACAGGATCGAGGGATGCTCGCGCGGGTCCAGCGATTTCGCATGCACGCGCCCACGGCTGGGCGTGCGCATCGAGCCCACGTGCGCCTGGAAGCCGTGTTCCTTGACCGCATTGGTGCCGTTGTAATTGATCGCCACCGGCAGGAAGTGGTACTGGATGTTGGGCCACTCGAAGTCCTCGCGGGTGCGGATGAACCCACCGGCCTCGAACTGGTTGCTGGCGCCGATGCCGGTGCCGGCGAACAGCCACTCCGCGCCGATTGCCGGCTGGTTCCACCACTGCAGCGCCGGGTACAGCGACACCGGCTTCTTGCAGGCGTACTGCATGTATACCTCCAGGTGGTCCTGCAGGTTTTCGCCGACACCGGGCAGGTCGTGCACCAGCGGCACGCCGAGCGCGGCCAGCAGCGCCGGTGCGCCCACGCCGGAGCGCTGCAGGATCTGCGGCGAGGCGATCGCACCGGCGCACAGCAGCACCTCGCGGCGCGCGGTGGCATCGATCGGCTCGGCACTGTTGCCGGTGAGGTAGCGCACGCCCACCGCGCGCTTGCCGGCAAACAGGATGCGGTCGGTGGTGGCATGCACCACGATCTCCAATCCGGCGCGGTCCTTGGCCATGTCCAGGTAACCGCGCGCGGTGCTGGAGCGGCGGCCGCGCGGGGTGACGGTGCGGTCCATCGGGCCGAAGCCTTCCTGCTGGTAGCCGTTGAGGTCGTCGGTACGCGGGTAGCCCGCCTGCACGCCGGCCTCGACCATGGCGTGGAACAGCACGTTGTTGCCGTTCTTTGGCGTGGCCACGCTGACCGGACCGTCGCCGCCGTGGTAGTCGTTGGGACCGATGTCGCGGGTTTCGGCCTTGCGGAAGTAGGGCAGCACGTCGGCGTAGCTCCAATCCTCCAGGCCGTCGAACCTGGCCCAGTTGTCGAAGTCCAGCGCGTTGCCGCGGATGTAGCACATGCCGTTGATCAGCGAAGAACCGCCCAGGCCCTTGCCACGTCCGCATTCCATGCGCCGGTTGTCCATGTGTGGCTCCGGCTCGGTCTCATAGGCCCAGTTGTAGCGGCGGCCCTGCAGCGGAAAGGCCAGTGCGGCCGGCATCTGCGTGCGGAAGTCCAGCCGGTAGTCCGGGCCACCGGCTTCAAGCAGCAGCACGCTGACGCCGGCGTCTTCGGTCAGGCGCGCGGCCAGCGTGTTGCCGGACGAGCCGGCGCCGATGATGATGTAGTCGTATTCGCGCTTCATCGCGGGGGTCTCCTGTCAGGCCGGTTCAGAACACCGACGCGTAGCGGTCCAGTTCGATCTGGATGGACTTGGTGCGGGTATAGGCGCGCAGCGTGGCCAGGCCGTTTTCGCGGCCCACGCCGGACTGCTTGTAGCCGCCCACCGGCATCTGCGCCGGCGATTCGCCCCAGCAGTTGACCCAGCAGATGCCGGCCTCCAACTGGTGGATCAGGCGGTGCGCGCGGCTCAGGTCGCGGCTGACCACGCCGGCGGCCAACCCATACTCGGTGGCGTTGGCGCGGGCGATCGCCTCTTCTTCAGTGTCGTAGGACAGCAGGCTCAGCACCGGCCCGAAGATCTCTTCGCGCACGATGCGCATGTCGTCGCGACAGTCGCTGAACACCGTCGGCGCCACGTAGCAGCCCTTGCCGAGCGCGCCGTCGGTCAACCGCTCGCCACCGCAGACCAGGCGCGCGCCTTCGGTCTTGCCGCTGGCGATATGGTCCAGCACGCGGCGCATGTGCGCGGCGCTGACCAGCGGGCCGAAGTTGGTGGCCTCCTGCAACGGATCGCCGATGCGGATGCGCGCGATGCGCTCGCTCAAGGCCAGTTCGACATCGGCGAGCAGGTCCTTGGGCACGAACACGCGCGTGCCATTGGTGCAGACCTGGCCGGAGCTGTAGAAGTTGGCCATCATCGCCACATCCGCGGCCAGCTCGATATCGGCATCGGCGCAGATGATCAGCGCCGACTTGCCGCCCAGTTCCATGGTCACCTCCTTGAGGGTGGAACTGGACGCACTGGCCATCACCTTGCGCCCGGTACTGGTGCCGCCGGTGAAGGAGATCTTTTCGATGCCCGGGTGCTCGGTCAGTGCCGAGCCCACACCGGCGCCATCGCCGGGCAGCACGTTGAAGACGCCGTCGGGCAGGCCGGCTTCGGTGAAGATCTCGGCCAGCTTCAGCGCGGTCAGCGGGGTCACTTCACTGGGCTTGAAGATCATCGCGTTGCCAGCGGCCAGTGCGGGGGCGGCCTTCCACAGCGCGATCTGGATCGGGTAGTTCCACGCGCCGATCGCCCCGACCACGCCCAGGGGTTCCTGCCGGGTGTAGAAAAAGCTGCCTTCGCGCAGCGGCACCTGGCTGCCTTCCAGCCCGTGCATCACCCCGGCGTAGTACTCCAGCACGTCCGCGCCGGTGACGATGTCCACGCTGCGGGTTTCGCTCAGCGGCTTGCCGGTGTTGAGCGTTTCCAGCTCGGCCAGCGCATCGTTGCGCTCGCGCAGCAATGCCACCGCACGCAGCAGGATGCGCGAGCGCTCCACCGTGGTCAGCGCGGCCCAGACCTTCTGGCCGGCCTGCGCGCTTTCCACTGCGGCGTCGAGATCGTCGCTGTTGGCGCTGTGCACCTTGGCCAGCACCTCGCCGGTGGCCGGGTTGGTGACCTCGAAGGTGCGGTTGCCCTGCGAGGGAACGTAGCGGCCGCCGATGTACAGCAGTTGGTCGGGGAAGTGGGGCATGTCGATGACTCCTTTGCAGCGGGAGACCAGTGGGTTCAGCGGGTCAGATGCAGGAACTGCAGGTGGCGCTCGTACTGGTCGATGATGTCGTTGATGATCTGCTGGCGGCTGTAGCCGAACAGCTCGTAGTCCTGTCCACCTTCGTAGAGGTGCACCTCGGCGCGGTAATAACGCAGGCTGCGGAAGCGTTGCGCGGCAAACGAGGGCGTGAGGTAGCCGCGCATGATCACCTGGTAGGTGAACACCTGTTGCTCGCCATGGTCGACCAGCAGTTCCATGTGGCCCGGTTCGAATTTCGTGTGCACATCCAGGCCTTTCTCGCGCAGCTGCGCGGCCACCGCCTCGATGGCCGGCTTCACGTCGGTGTCCATGAACCGGTACACCTCGTCGCGCACCGGGAAGTGCACCGCCTGGGAGATGCGCTGGCGCCAGCCACGCTGGTGCCGCGACTGCCCGATCAGCGGGATCGGCGAATACTGCGAGGCCTTCTTGCGCTGCGACTCTTCGCCCAGCGCGCGGGTCAGCCCCCACAGCATCAGCAGCAGCACCACCGAGAACGGCAGCGAGGCCAGCACGACGGCCGATTTGAGCGCGTCCATGCTGCCGGCCAGCAACAGGCCGGCGGTGACCAGGCCGGTCATCACGCCCCAGAACACGCGCAGCCAGCGCGGACCATCGTCCTCCGGCGCGCCGCCGTGCGAGGACAGCGTGGACAGCACCACGGTACCCGAGTCGGCCGAGGTCACGAAGAACACGAAGCTGACGATCACGGTGACCGCAATGACCACCCGGCTCCAGGGATAGTTGTCCAGCAGTGCGTACAGCACGGTCGGCGGGTTATCCACCGCCATCTGCGCCAACTGCACCTGGTCGTGGTGGAGGATCTGGTCCAGCGCGCTGTTGCCGAAGATCGACAGCCACGCCAGGGTGAATCCGAGCGGGATCAGCAGCACGCCCAGCACGAATTCGCGGATGGTGCGGCCACGCGAGATGCGCGCGATGAACAGCCCCACGAACGGCGCCCAGCCGATCCACCAGGCCCAGTAGAACACCGTCCAGTTGCCCAGCCAGTCCGGCCGCCCGCCGTAGGCATACACGTCGAAGCTCTTGCCGACCACGTTGCCCAGGTAGTCGCCCATGTTCTGCATGAACGCGTTGAGCAGGTACTGGGTGGGCCCGGCGAACAGCATGAACAGCAGCAGCCCGATGGCCAGCAGCATGTTGATGTTGGACATCCAGCGCACGCCTTTTTCCACCCCGGACACGGCCACGGCGATGGCCGCGCCCATCATCAGCACGATCAACCCGACCTGCACCCAGGCCGCGTGTGGCACCTGGAACAGGGTATTGAGGCCGGCGTTGAGGTGCAGCACGCCAAAGCCCATGTCCGCGCCCAGGCCGAACACCGTGGCCACGATGCCCAGCGCATCGACGGTGTAGCCGATGGGGCCGTTGATGCGCTTGCCGATCAGCGGATACAGCGCCGAGCGCAGCGCCAGCGGCAGGTTGTGGCGGTAGGCGAAGTAGGCCAGCGCCATCGCCGCCAGCGCGAATACGCCCCAGCCGTGCAGGCCCCAGTGCAGGAACAGCAGCTGCATGGCTTGCCGCGCGCTGGCCTCGCCACTGCCCACGCCGCCCTGCGGCGGCAGCAGATAGTGGGTAAGCGGTTCGGACACGCAGAAGAAGAACAGGGTGATGCTGATCCCGGCCGCGAACAGCATCCCGGCCCAGGACAGATAGCTGAATTCCGGTTCGTCGTGGTCCGCGCCAAGCTTGACCGTGCCATAGCCGGACAGTGCCACGCCGACCACGAACACCAGGTACACGGTCATCGCCAGCAGGTAATACCAGCCGACGTTGCGCGAGGCCCAGGTCTGGGCATCCAGCAACAGCACGCCGGCATCGATGGGAAACACGGTGACCAGAAGGGCGAATGCCGCCACGATCGTGGCGGCAAGCAGGAAGACCGGTCGAAGCGTGCGTACCTCGTTTTGAGGTGACTCCACAGCGCTCATGGGGTGGGGGTACTCTCGGTGCCGGATACGGCAGACCCGGACTATTACCCCACATCGACTGTGGAGGGGCTGTTTACGCCGCGAAGATGCCCGCCGCGCAACGGCGGCGGGTATCGGGGTGAGGCCTTACCGCAGCGCGCTGCTGGGTACGTCGATGGCCATCGCCAGGGCGAGGTGATCGGAAAACGCGGCCGGTACGGCCTCGGCACTGCGTTGCTGCAGGCCGTCGCTGAGCAGGATGTGGTCGATGGCCCGGTCCGGCCGCCAGCTGGGGAACGTGGGCACCGCGCAGCCTGGCGGTTGCAGGTTGGTCTTGCGGTACAGCGCCTGCATTTCCGGGCGGTCGGCCAGGCAGTTGAAATCGCCCATCAGCACCGCGTTGGGATGGTCGGTGAGCAGGTCGGCGATGAAGGCCAGCTGCGACATCCGCGAGTTGGTGCCCAAGGACAGGTGCGCCACCGCCACCGCCAGGCCCTGCCGGCCTTCGCCGAACTTGGCCAGCAGCACGCCGCGCCCGCCGATGCGGCCGGGCAGGGCGTGGTCCTGTACTTCCACCGGTTCCAGCCGGCTGAGCAGGCCGTTGGCGCTGGAGGCCACCCCGCCCATGCGGCGGTTGGGCTGGTGGCTCCAGTAATTGAAGCCGGCGCGCTCGGCCAGGTAGTGGGTCTGGTTGGTGAAGCCCGAGCGCAGGCTGCCCGGGTCGGCCTCCTGCAGGCCGACGATGTCGTGGCCACGGGCCAACTGTGCGATTGCGTCCAGACTGGTGCGCTTGCGCCCGGCCGGCAGTGCATGCGACCAGCTGCGGGTCACATAGTCACTGTAGCGGCGGGTGCTGCTGCCGGCCTGGATGTTGGCCGTCAGCAGGCGCAGGGTCCGCGTGGTGGGGGAATTCACGACGGTAGCGGGCTCGGTCTGGATCAATTGCCCTTGGCGGCGCGCTCGCGGGCGATCAGGTGATCGGCAATGCGCAGCATGTCGGGGAAGCTCTTGCCCTTGACCAGGTACTTGCCGTTGACGATCACCGACGGGGTGCCGGTGATCTGGCTGCGCTGGGCGAACTGCTTGGCGGCATTGGTCTTGGCATTCACCGCGAAGCTGCCCATGGTGCTGGCGAACTGCTTGGCATCGGCGCCGTGCTTGGCATAGAAGGCGGCGATGTCTTCAACCGAATCCTTGCCGCGCTCGCCCTTCAGGGTCTGCTCGGCGTGGATGGCCGAGTACAGCGCCTCGTGGGTCTTTTCCTGCAGGCCCATGCTCTGTGCGGCGTAGAAGGCGCGCGCATAGTTGTCCCAGGTGCCGCCGAACATCGCCGGCACGTAGACGAAGCTGACGTCGCTGGGCAGGCCAGCCTTCCACGGCCCGATCAGCGGCTGGAACGCGGCGCAGGCCGGGCACACGTAACCGAAGATCTCGGCCACTTCGATCTTGCCGGCGGCCGGCTGGAACGGCTGGCCGTTCTCGATCACCACATAGTCGGTGCCTGCCACCGGCTCCGGGCCGGTCGGGCGCGAGGACGCCGGCGCCGGTGCCGGGGTGGTGGCGGCTGCGGCAGCGGTCTCGGCGGCGGAGGATTCACCGGTGGCGGCCGGGGCTTCGCTGTTGGTCGCCGGTGCAGTGTCGGTGGCCGGGGTGCTGCTCGGGGCAGCCGGTTCGGTCGGCGCGGCGGTATTGGCGGTGCCGTCCTGGGCCTTGCAGGCCGCAAGGATCGGCAGCAGGGCCATCAGGGCAATGGCGAAACGGGTCTTCATCTAGGCATCTCCAACGGATGAACAAGGTGGGGCCGGCGCACGGGGCGCCGGCTCAGGGGGAAATAATGGCATGCGGCCAGGCGCGTCCCGCGTACACGGTGTGTGACGGTTCAGAGAGCCTGCACTCAGCGCTTGGGCTGGGTGCGCGCCTGGGCGATGAGCGCATCGGCGTTGCGCAGCATCGATTCGAACGAGTCGCCCTTGACCAGGTAACGGCCGTTGATCACCAGCGCCGGGGTGCCGGGCACCTTGGTGCGCTGGGCGAAGGCGCGCGCGGCCTTGAGCTTCTGTTCCACCGCATCGCCCTTGATCGTGGCCAGGAAGGTCTCCGGGGCCACGCCGTAGGTCTTGTAGAAGCTGGCCAGTTCGTCCGGGGACACGTTCTGCATCGGCAGCGTCTGCTTGTCATGCAGGGCCTCGAACATCGCGCGGTGGCTGCGCTTGGCCACGCCCAGCTGGTCGGCGGCGAAGTAGGCACGGGCGAACGAATCCCAGATTCCGCCGAACGCGGCCGGCACCGGGGTGAAGCGGACGTCCTTGGGCAGCTTGGCCGCCCAGGCTTCCAGCTGCGGCTCGAAGCGCGCGCAGTGCGGGCAGGTGTAGCCGAAGATTTCCACCACTTCGATCTTGCTGGCCAGCGGCGCATACGGGCCGGGCGCTTCGATCACTTCGTAGTCGGTACCTTCGACCAGCTTGATCGGCGTGGCGGCCAGGGTGGTCAGGGGGCTCAGGGCCAGCAGCAACAGCATCAGGCGGGGCATCAACGTCATCTACATCCATCTCCATCGGAAAAAACAACGCCGGCCCAGTGCCGGCGTGGCGGTGAACATAACCCGCCACGGGGGCGGGGCGGCGACTGCGCCGCCAAGCGGTCCTTACGGCGCCTTGGCCGGTTGCGTGGCGGTCACCGCGGCGACGTCGTCGGCACGGTTGTGCAGGCCCTGCAGGTAGCTGCCCAGCGCCTGGATCTCCTGTTCGGTGAGCTGCTTGGCAATGCTGGCCATGATCTGGAAGTGCGCCTTGTCGGTTTCCTGGGTGGTGCCGGCCTGGTACTCCTGCAGCCGGCGCGCCACATATGCGGCGTGCTGGCCGCCGATGTGCGGATACGCCGGGCCCGGGTTGCCGGCGCCGGTGGGACCGTGGCAGGCCATGCAGGCGGGGATGCCGCGTTCGGCGTCACCGCCGCGATACAGCTGCTGCCCGATCTCGTAGAACTTCTTGCCGGCATAGGGACCGTCGCCGACCAGGCCATCGTCGGCAAGCCCGGCGCTGGCCTTCTGCGTTGCGAAATATGCACCGATATCGCGCATGTCCTGCGGGGTGAGGTCCTGCACGAAGGGCACCATCGCCGCGGACGCACCGGAGGTGCGCTGGCCGTTGGCGATCAGTGCCATCTGCTGGGCCACGTAGCGTTCGCTCTGGCCGGCGATGCTGGGGTACATCTCCACGGTGGAATTGCCATCGGCCGAGTGGCAGGCGGCGCAGGCGGCGGCCTTGGTCTGGCCGGCCTTGGCATCGCCCCAGGTGGTCTTGCTGAAATCGACCTCCAGCGAGGCGGTCTTGATCGGCCCGTTGTCAGGCAACGGGGTGATCGAGGTCTGGGCGACCGCAACGGCGGCCAGCAGGGATACAGCGACAGCGGAAACGGCAAGAACGCGAGCGTGGCGCATGCGGAAGCTCCGTGTGGACCGGCCTGGCGAGTGCAGGCTGCACTGGCTGAGGATCACCCGATTATCCATGCGCTTTCGCGCCACGGTCAACGCAGGGTGCAGCAAAACCGGTCGGCGGCAGCGCGGATCCGGCCCGGACATGCGATCCTATGCCCATGTCATTGCTCCTCGAACGTGCCCACTATCTGCTTTCGGCCCACAACACCCGGCAATTGCCGGAGGATGTCGGGGCCGAAGTTGCCTTTGCCGGACGCTCCAACGCCGGCAAATCCAGCGCCCTCAACGCCCTGACCCGCCAGAACAGCCTGGCCCGGGTCTCCAAGACCCCCGGCCGCACCCAGCAGCTGGTGTTCTTCGAGGTCACCCCGGAGACCAAGCTGGTCGATCTGCCCGGTTACGGCTACGCCAAGGTGCCGCTGGACCTGCAGGCGCACTGGCAGGCCTTCATCGACCAGTACTTCCGCACCCGCGAGGCGCTGCGTGGCCTGGTGGTGGTGATGGACATCCGTCACCCGCTTAAGGACTACGACCGCCAGATGCTGGCCTATGCGGTGCAGCGCGGTCTGCCCGCGCACGCGCTGCTGACCAAGGCCGACAAGCTCGGCCGGGGCCAGCAGGGCATCGCCCTGCAGAAGGTGCGCAAGGAACTGCAGTCCTCCTTCGGCGATACGGTCAGCGTGCAGACCTTTTCCGGCCCGGCCCGCCAGGGCGTGGACGAGGCCCGCGGGATCATCGGTGGCTGGCTGGGGTTGAACAAGCCGGCGCCGGAAACGGCGTAACACCTGCACCCCGGTGGTGCTGGCCGCTGGCCGCTGGCCGGCGCCCCGGTATATCCGGCTGAAAGGGGAGCCGGCCAGCGGCCGGCACTACCGTGTAGGCGTGCACCGACCGGCTGACCGTCAGGCGGTGCGCGTGCGATTGGTGTCAGCGGAGTAGGCGAGCGGCCGGCACTACCGGGTGGGCAACGGTGCGTATTCGCCCGGGACCCACGCGAACGCATCACCCTCGCGCCGCACATGGCCCAGCCCGGGGAACGGCAGGTGCGCGCCGGCCACCCACCAGCCCTGGTCCGCGGCCTGCGCCATCATCGTGCGCCGGCTGACGATGGCGGCGGCGCGGTCGCTGTCGGCCTCGTAGGACGCCTGCGGCTGGGCGAACTGCACCGCGTGGAAGTGCACGATGTCGCCCCAGACCAAGAGGTGCTGGCCGGCGCCGCCGTCGATCCGGTAGGACACGTGGCCGATGGTGTGGCCGTGGCTGTCCAGTGCGGTGATGCCGGTCGGCAGTGCATCTCCTGCGCCGAAGCGCTTCAATTTTCCAGTGGCCACATAGGGGGCTACCGCCTTGCGCGCCAGCGCGAAGGCAAAGCGCACGCCCTGCGGCGCGGTCGTTTCGCTGGCCGGATCGAGCCAGTACGCGGCATCGGCGGCAGACAGCCACACCGTGGCATTGGGGTAGGCCACCTTGTCCTGGGTATCGAGCAGGCCGCACAGGTGGTCCGGATGGGCGTGGGTGAGCAGTACGTCGTCGACCTCGGCCGGGTCGTAGCCGGCCGCGCGCAGGTTGCCCAGCACCTGGCCCAGGCCGGGGCCGAAGCAGGTGGCGGTGCCGGTGTCGATCAGGGTGAGGTGGTTGCCCTGCTGCACCAGGTAGGCGTTGACCGCGGTCTGCAGGCCCTTGCCGTCTTCGGGCACGTAGCTGTGGTCGAGCAGGCGGGTGACCTTGCCGGCATCGATGCCTACCAGTTCCTGCCGGCCGAGCGCGACAGTGCCATCAAACAGCGCGGTGACCTGGAGCGTGCCGATCTGCTGGTGGTACACACCGGGCACCTGTTCGTGCGGGGTGTGGGTGGTGGTGGCGAAGGCGGGGCTGGCGGCGGCCGCCAGCAACAGGGCGGCGGCGAGGGTGCGGACGCGGGGCAGGGACATGGGCTTTCCGGGCAAGGCGGCAGCGCCGCGATGTCTCCATGCTGCGCGACGGCGTTGCCGCGGTCCGCTCAGAATGCCGCGCGATCCGCTCGCTCAGCTGTTGTTGCCGATCGCGCCCGGTTCCAGGCCGTAACGGGCGGCGAAGCGCTTGTTGAAGCTGCCCAGCGAGCGATAGCCCACGCGCGCGGCCACGGTCTTGAGCGGCAGGCGCGTGGTGTAGAGCAGGTTCATCGCATGCGCCAGCCGCGCATCGGCGATCAACCCGCGCACGCTGGACTGCTCGCTGGCCAGCCGGCGGCGCAGGGTGGCACCGCTCAGGCCGAGCTGGTCTTCGAAGTCGCGCGATTGCCAGTCGCGTTCCGGTTGGGCGGCGATCAGGTCGCGGATGCGTTCGCCCAGGCTGGGCTCCGGCGCGACCAGCAGGCTGCCATGGCCACGGCGACAGAACGCCAGCACCAGCGCGGCCAAGGCCAGCCGCGCTTCGGTGTAGCGGGCCTGCTCCAGTGCGCTGCGCCATTGCCGCAGGGTGTCGCCGTGCTCGGCCAGCGACAACCGCGCCAGCGCGTCGCCGGCCTCGGGCAGCGGTTCGTTCCACAGCACGCGCGCGGCTGACAGCGCCTCGGCGCACAGCGGCACGATCGCGCTGAGGTACACGCCGGAGTCCGGATCGGGAATGTTGACCACGTCGATGCGGCAGCGCCGGGTGATCAGGAACAGGTCGCCGGGCACGAAGGTGAGTGACTGCTGCGCGGTGGATACCTGCTTGCGTCCCTGCAGCAGGATCGCCAGCTGCGGTTGCGGGATGTCCACCGAGGAGGCGCCATGCTCGCGGCGCGCGGTGATGCAGGCGTAGCCGTCGGCCCGCTGGCAGTCGGCCAAGCTCGCCATCTCGGCCAACAGCGGATCGGGGTGCACGCGGGTATCCATTACCGCGCAGTATCGAACAACTGGCCGATAAGCGCTGCCGCGCCCATCGCCAATGCGCCCCAGAACATGACCCGCACCGCGCCGCGCAACGGGGGTGCACCTCCGGCACGTGCGGCCATCGCACCGGTCAGGCCCAACCCGGCCAGGGTGACGCCCGTGGTGATCTGGGCGACATGGGCGTGCGGGGCGAGCAGGGCGGTCAGCACCGGCAGCGCCGCGCCACTGACGAAGGCGCCGGCCGAGGCCAGGGCCGCCTGCAGCGGACGCGCACGCAGTTCTTCGGTGATGCCCAGCTCGTCGCGTGCGTGTGCGGCCAGCGCGTCGTGCGCGGTCAGCTGTACCGCTACCTGCTGGGCCAGCTCGGGGGTAAGGCCGCGATGGCGGTAGATCGCTGCCAGCTCTTCCAGCTCGCTGTGCGGGTCTTCGTGCAGTTCGCGTTTTTCCACGGCCAGGTCGGCCACTTCGGTATCGGCCTGGGACTGCACCGACACATACTCACCGGCCGCCATCGACATCGCCCCGGCGACGGTGCCGGCAATGCCGGTGGCCAACACGGTGGACGCGCTCGCACCGCTGGCGGCGATGCCGACCACCAGCCCGGCGATCGAGACGATGCCGTCATTGGCACCGAGCACCGCCGCACGCAGCCAGCCGACGCGGTCGGAACGATGGACTTCGGGATGGCGGGATCGGCTCATGCCCACAGTCTAGGGCGTGTGCCGGACCGGGGGCGGAATGCGTCGCAGCGGCGCTTGCAGCCGGTCAAGCCCTTTTCAATAGGATGCTGAAAACCGTCACGGTGACACGACGGTGGGGGACGCCACGATATAGTGCGCCCTTGCGATGCGGGGGCCCGGACCCCACATCCCCGCCCTGACCAGAATCCTGCGAGCCTCCCCTTGTCGAGCCCCAGCCACGTCGCCGAGACGCCGATCACCGACCGAAATGAACTGGTCGCCACGCTGGCTTCCGGCGAAAAGCCCAAGGCGCAGTGGCGCATCGGCACCGAGCACGAGAAGTTCGGCTTCCGCCTGGACGACCTGCGTCCGCCGACGTTCGAGGGCGACCGCGGCATCGAAGCCCTGCTCAACGGCCTGACCCGCTTCGGCTGGACGCCGGTGCAGGAAGGCGGCCACACCATCGCGCTGCTGCGCGACAACGCCTCGGTCACGCTGGAACCGGCCGGCCAGCTGGAACTGTCCGGCGCGGCGGTGGAAACCATCCATGACACCTGCGTGGAAACCGGTACCCATCTCAACGAAGTGGCGCAGGTGGCCGGCGAGCTGCAGCTGGGCTTCCTCGGCATGGGCTTCCAGCCCAAGTGGACGCGCGAGGAGATGCCGTGGATGCCCAAGGGCCGCTACCGCATCATGCGCGACTACATGCCCAAGGTCGGTACGCTCGGCCTGGACATGATGACCCGTACCTGCACGGTGCAGGTCAACCTGGATTACGCCACCGAAGCGGACATGGTGAAGAAATTCCGCGTGTCGCTGGCGCTGCAGCCGATCGCCACGGCGCTGTTCGCCGATTCGCCGTTCACCGAAGGCAAGCCGAACGGCTACCAGAGCTACCGTTCGCACATCTGGACGGACACCGACAACGATCGCACCGGCATGCTCGACTTCGTGTTCGAAGACGGCTTCGGTTACGAGCGTTACGTGGACTATCTGCTCGATGTGCCGATGTACTTCTCCTACCGCGACGGCACCTACCACGATGCCAGCGGGCAGAGTTTCCGCGATTTCATGGTGGGCAAGTTGCCGGCGCTGCCGGGCCAGTTGCCGACCCTGCGCGACTGGTCGGACCACATGACCACGGCCTTCCCGGAAGTGCGCTTGAAGAAGTACCTGGAGATGCGCGGCGCCGATGCCGGACCGTGGAGCCGCCTGTGCGCGCTGCCGGCGTTCTGGGTGGGGCTGTTGTATGACGATGCCGCACTTGATGCGGCCTGGGACCTGGTGCGTGATTTCAGCCTGGTGGAGCGCAACGTGTTGCGCGATGGCGTGCCGAAGCATGGGCTGAAGCTGCCGTTCCGCAATGGCACCGTGCTCGATCTGTCGCGCGAAGCACTGAAGATCGCCGTGGCCGGGCTCAAGCGGCGCGCGGCGCGCAACGTCGATGGCCAGGACGAAAGCAAGTTCCTGGAGGTGCTGCAGGAGATCGTCGATTCGGGGCTGACTCCGGCCGATCGCAAGCTGGCGCTGTTCCATGGCGAGTGGAACCAGAACATCGATCCGGTGTTCAAGGCGTTCGCTTACTGAGTGGCGAAAGCGGTCGTCGGTGGGTCGGGCGCTGGGCGCCCATGCCCTTTCCGGCGAATGTCCTCCGGCGTCGGCCTGCGGCCGCCACCTCCCCCTTTATTTCGCCTCCAAGGGCATGGGCGCCCAGCGCCCGACCCACCGACCCGCACCAGAAAAGCCTGGCTTCCGGCTGCGACGGGGCCCTGACGCTCGCGACAGACCTGGATCGAAGACAGGCCAGATCACTGCGGCGCCAGGACGATCCAACCACGGCGCACCACCGGCCCCCATCTGCCGCGGCCCTTGCAACTTGATGCTCCCCGGCATTGGCAGAAGAACAAAAAAACCCCGGCATTGCCGGGGTTTTCTTCATGCAAGTGCGGAAGAATCAGGCCGCCTTTTCCAGCGTGGCCATGTCGATCACGAAGCGGTAGCGCACGTCGTTCTTCGCCATGCGCTCCCAGGCCTCGTTGACGGTCTTGATGTCGATCACTTCCACGTCGCTGACGATGTTGTGCTCGGCACAGAAGTCCATCATCTCCTGCGTTTCGGCCATGCCACCAATCGCCGAACCGGTGATGTGCTTGCGACCGAACATCATCGCAGCGCCCATCAGCGGCGGATCCAGCTCGGTCAGCACGCCGACCAGGCACATCGTCGCATCGCGCTTGAGCAGGCCCATGTACGGGTTGGTGTCGTGGCTGACCGGAATGGTGTTGAGCAGGAAATCGAAACTGCCGGCGTGCGCCTGCATCTGCGCCGGATCGCGCGAGACCAGCACCTCATCGGCACCCAGACGCTTGGCATCGGCACCCTTCTCCGGGGTGGTGGTGATCATCACCACGGTGGCGCCCATCGCCTTGGCGAACTTCACGCCCATGTGGCCCAGGCCACCCAGACCGATGATGCCGACCTTCTGGCCGGGGCCCACCTTCCAGTGGCGCAGCGGCGAGTAGGTGGTGATGCCGGCGCACAGCAGCGGCGCGGCGGCCTTCAGGTCCAGCTTCTCGGACACCTTCACCACGAAGCGCTGCTCCACCACGATGTGGTCGGAGTAACCGCCGAAGGTCGGCTGGCCGTCGCGCTCGGTGCTGTTGTAGGTGTAACTGGCCCCCTTCTCGCAGTACTGCTCCAGGTCTTCATCGCAGGCCGCGCAATGGCGGCAGGAATCGACCATGCAGCCGACGCCGGCGAAATCGCCGACCTTGAAGTCGGTGACGCCGGCGCCGACCTCGGTCACCCGGCCGATGATCTCGTGGCCGGGCACCATCGGGAACTTGGAATTGCCCCAGTCGTCGCGGGCCTGGTGCAGGTCGGAGTGGCAGATGCCGCTGTACAGGATCTGGATGCGGACATCGCCGGCAGCGACCGGGCGGCGCTCGAAGGAGAACGGTACCAGCGGTGCGGTCTGGTCGTGGACGGCATAACCATGGGCGAGGGACATAGGGAATCCTTGGCAGGTTTTGTAGAAAGGCGCTTTACAATACGCCCGCACCCTGTGCGTATACAGTCAATATATCGGCATGATTCATCAAGGCAGACTGCACAATCGTGGCCACTGACAACCTGACCCACCTGGCCGCGTTCGCCGCCGTGGCCCGGCACCGCAACTTTCGCCGCGCCGGCGCCGAGCTGGCGCTGTCGACCTCGGCGGTGAGCTATGCGATCCGCGCGCTGGAAGAGCGGCTCGGGGTGGGACTGTTCCACCGTACTACCCGCAGCGTGGCCCTGACCGAGGCCGGCCAGCGCCTGCTCGAGCGCCTGCAGCCGGCGCTGGAGCAGGTGCACGACGCGTTGGAAGAGATGAACCACTTCCGCGCGGCCCCGGCCGGCCTGCTGCGCATCAATGCCACCCGCGCCGCCGTGCAGACCCAGTTGGGCCCACGCCTGGCGCGCTTCCTGCAGGCGCACCCGGACGTGCGCATCGAGCTGGCCCAGGACGATGGTCTGGTGGATATCGTCGCCAGCGGCTTCGATGCCGGCGTGCGCCTGCACGAGTCCGTGCCCGAAGACATGGTGGCCGTGCCGCTGGGGCCGCCACTGCGTGGCCTGATCGTGGGGTCGCCGTCCTATCTGCAACGCCGGCCGGCACCGCGTCATCCGCGCGAGCTGGCCCAGCACGAGTGCGTGCGCTTCCGCTTCGCCAGCGGTCACCTCTACAAGTGGCAGTTCGAACGCGATGGCCAGGAGTTGGAGGTGGACGTGCCCGGCCGGCTCACCCTGGGCGACCAGCACACCATCCTGCAGGCGGTGATCGACGGCCTTGGCCTGGCGTACGTGCTGGAGGATTCGGCGCGCCCATATCTTGATGATGGACGCCTGGTGGCGGTGCTGGAAGACTGGGCCGAACCCTTCCCCGGYTTCGTGCTGTATTACCCGCGCCARCGGCAGATGTCTTCTGCGCTGCGCGCATTCGTGGATATGGTGCGGGCGACGGCGTGATGTGCGTGGCGGTTGCCGAGGTGACGCTGCCGATGGCACGCTTGCCCGCCCCACCGGATGCACCGTGACAATGACCGTACAGACGCCCGCCGACATCCAACAGCAGCTCGGGCAGGCGTTTCCCGCGCTGTACCACCAGCTGCATCGCGACCGCATGCTGGACTGGGGCACGTTCTGCCACGGCTGGATCACCAGCGTGTATCCGACCCTGCGTGCGCGCCCGCCGTTGCTGTTGTATGCGCGCGAGTTCGAACTGATCGCGCCGGCCGATATCGTGGGCCACGCCGAACAGTTCACCGATGCAGACAGCCACGTGCGCCTGCGCGAGGGCCTGCAGCTGTTGCCCTTCGGCAGCACCGGCGCGGGCGACTACTACTGCTTCTGGCACGATCCGGGTGCACCGGGCGAGCCGCGCGTGGTGCTGCTCTGGCACGACGATGACCGCGTGGACCTGCTGGCATCCAACCTCCAGGATTTCATCTTCCGGATGATGGTCGATGCGGTAGCCGACCTCGATGGCAGCCTGCTGGAAGAAGGCGATATCGCCGACAACCTGCAGCGCTGGCTGGACTCGCATCGCGCCTATCTGCACGCCACGCAGGTGCAGGCGCTGGAGGCGCTGTATGCCGATCCTGCGATCCTGGCCGGTGGTGTGGGCGAGGATGCCGCCACCGCGTTGATCGATCGCGTCATCGGCTTCGAGGGCATCGATACCCGCTTCAGCTATGTGCCGGCATGACGGTTACTCATGCCCGCGTCTGACGCACCGAGTGACGCGGACTTCCGCGCGCTGGCCGACCAGCTGCAGGCGCTGGATGCCGGGCGGTTGCCGCCGCCATTGCCGCCGCACCTGCGCGCGCACCCGGTGGCTGGCCTGGCCGCCATCGGGCAGCTGGACCAGGCCGTGGTGGCGCTGATGGGCGATGTGCCCAACCCGTGGCGGGGCCTGCTGTTGCGATGACCTGCCAGGGGTAGAGCCACCCCACGGGTGGCTGCACGCAGCAATCGAACCGGCAACGCCGACCGACGGCGTTCCCCCGGCCCGTGCCGGCTCCCCCGGATCAGCTGGCGACCGGGTAGTCGGTATATCCCTCCGCCCCGCCGCCGTAATACGTAGCCCGATCCGGCACCGCCAGCGCCACGTCGTTTTCCAGCCGCGCCACCAGGTCCGGGTTGGCGATGAACGGCTGGCCGAACGCGGCCAGGTCGATGACGCCGTCGTCCACCAGCTGCAGCGCCCGCGCGCGGGTGAGGCTGCCGGCCAGGATCAGGGTGCCGCCGTAGCGTTGCTTGAACGCGTGCAGGAATGCGTCGCTCAGGACGGACACGCGGCGTGCATGGTTGTCGTTGAGGTGCACGTAGGCCAGCCCGCGCGTGCCCAGCGCCTGCGCCAGGTACAGGTACGCCGCTTCGTTGCCGACGTACTCGGGCATGTCGAACTGCAGGTTGTTCGGGGCCAGTCGCACGCCCACCCGGTGCGCCCCGATCCGCGCGGCCATCGCATCGACGGTCTCCAGGATCAGGCGCGCGCGGTTCTGCAGCGTGCCGCCGTAGCCGTCGGTGCGGTCATTGGTGACCGGGTTGAGGAACTGTTCGAACAGGTAGCCGTTGGCGGCATGAAGTTCGATGCCGTCGAAACCGGCGGCGATGGCGTTGTCGGCCGCGCGCGCGAAGTCGTCGACGATGCCGGGCATTTCGTCGGTGCGCAGGGCACGCGGCGGGGTCGGATCGGCCTGCCCACGGGTACCGTCCTCGCGGTACACGAACGCGCTGCTCTTCGGGTTGCTCGCCACCGGACGCGTGCCCGCGCTGACCGGCTGTCCGCCGTCGGGCTGCAAGGATGCGTGCGACATGCGGCCCACGTGCCAGAGCTGGGCGAAAATGACGCCCCGTTCGGCATGCACGGCCGTGGTGACCTGCTTCCAGCCGTCCACCTGTTCGGCCGACCACATGCCCGGCACGTCGATGTAGCCCTGGCCCTGCGCCGACACCGGGGTGCCTTCGCTGATGATCAGCCCGGCACTGGCGCGTTGCCGGTAGTACGCCGCGGTGAGGGCGTTGGCCACGCTGCCGGGGTTGCGGGCGCGGGTCATCGGGGCCATGGCGATGCGGTTGCGCAGGGGGGTACCGGCGAGGTCATAGGGCTGGAAAAGCAGGGCGGTCATAAAGCGGAACTCGTGGGGAAGGGGGCGCCAACGGCGCGACCCCTTCAAGATAAGGTTGACCTGCAGGCACATAAAGGCCTTAAATTTCCCGGCAACGGGGACATTTTGTCCCCAATGGAGCGCGGCGATGCTGCCAGTGGAATCGTTGAACGGGCTGGCCACCTTCGTCACCACCGCCCGCTCGGGGACGTTCACCGAAGCGGCCGAGACCCTGGGGATTTCGCGCTCGGCGGTCGGCAAGGCGATCGCGCGGCTGGAAGAGCGGCTGGGCGTGCGGCTGTTCCATCGCACCACGCGGCGCATTTCGCTCACCGCCGATGGCCAGGCCTATTTCGCCTCCTGCGCCAGCGCGCTGGAAGACATTGCCTCGGCCGAGGCGTGCCTGGGCTCGGCCTCGCACCTGCCCGCGGGCCGCCTGCGCATCGACATGCCGTCCTCGTTCGGGCGGCTGATGATCCTGCCGGTGCTGCTGCGCATCTGTGCCGAACACCCCGAACTACAGCTCACCCTGACCTTCACCGACCACTTCGTGGACCCGGTGGAGGAAGGGATCGACCTGCTGATCCGCTTCGGTGGGCTGGACCAGGCCCAGCACCTCGTCGCGCGGCGGCTGGGCACGCAGCAGCTGATCACGTGTGCGTCGCCGGACTACCTGGACAGGCACGGCACGCCCGGCACCGTGGACGCCCTGCATGCCCATCGCAGCATTGTCGGCTATCGGTATGGCCAGCCGGTGGCGTGGCGGATCGGCGAGGACGCTGCGCAGGCGCGCTTCATCCCCAGCGGCACCCACCAGCTCAATGATGGCGATGCGGTGATCGAGGCCGCCATCGCCGGCCTGGGCATCTGCCAGATGCCGCATTTCCTGGTCAAACGTCACCTGCAGGCGGGGGCATTGCAGCAGGTGCTGGGCCATTGCATGCAGCACCATGTCGAGATCCACGCCCTATGGCCGCAGACCCGGCACCTGCGACCGAAGGTGCGGTTTGTGGTGGATGCGCTGGCGACACTGGCCGATGCCGGTGCGTTTGACTGAGCCAGGCGGGCCACCGGGCCTGGCTGCAGCAGCACGCCGACGGCGGCCGTTCCTTCGCCTTGGCGGTCGTCGAAAAGCCCAGTCCCGTCGGTCCGCCACGCAAGGCCGGGGGCGGCATCCACATCTGCCCGGGCTTCCGCTGCAACCCCTGCACCGGCATGCGGCCTGGTGCAGTAGCCAGTTGCTGGCCTGGGGATTTTCCAACGGCGCGCGCGTGGCGCGCCGTTGGCCGCCTGCTACAAGCGGGCCTTGAGCCCCATCTGCGCCGAGACGCTGCGGTAGGCGTTGTCGTCGCGCTGCAGGCCCAGGTCAGCCCATGCCGACCAGCGCGTCCCCAGTTGCAACATCGCGCCGCCGCGCAGTTCATAGCGGTTCTTCGGCACRGCGCCCTCGATCCGGGTGTCGTCCATCCAGACGCTGTTGCGGCTCGAGTCGCGCAGCCAGTGGGCGGACACGAATGGCTGCACGTGCCGATCTTCATTGCGCACATCGCCCATCACCCGCACGCCCAGCCGCGATGACAGCCCGCCCGCCGCCCCCGTCGCGACCTGCGTGCCATTGCGTTCAACCAGGCGCTCGGCACGGTAGTCGGTATAGGTCAGCTGCAGTTGCGGCTGCACCAGCAGCATGGCCGAATCGCGCAGGCGAAGCTTCCAGGCGTAGCCGGCCTCCAGTGATGCGGCGTGCGTGCGTGCATCCTGGCGTTCCTTGCCCAGGCCGATGCCCTGCACGGTGGTGCGGTAGCGGCCGTGTTGCAGCCAGCTGTCGAGATAAGCACCCTCCTCGACGTCCGGGCGCTGCATCCAGGTGGCATAGATGCCCAGCGCCGCGCCCTTGACGGTGCCGGTAGCGCTGTACCCGCTCAGGTGCGAGCGGACATCGGTGGAGGCCTGGCCGGCAGCCAGCAGCACGCCGGCGCGGCCCTGGCTGGTACCGCCCCAGTGCAGCATGTCCAGGCCGCTCATCACGGTGGACGCGCGGCCCTTCAGCGCGAGCTGACCGGCCATGTCCTGCCGGGTCTGGGTGCTGGTCACCCGCAGCCAGCCGGCGTCGCGCGCATCGCCCGGGGCATACGCACCCTCGCGGTCATGCAGGCGGTGCTGGAACATCGACACGGCAGCGGCCTGATTGGCAAGATAGGCGCCGGCTTCGGGACGCAGGATCTGCGGCGGGCGAGGGCGGTCGCAGCTGTCCTCGTTGTCCACCTCGCACGGATCCGGCGGCAGCACACAGCCCGGGCCGTCGCGATCGGTCGCGCACGGGTCCGGCGGGACGACGCCGCAGCCGGGGCCGGTGGGGTCGCTGTCGCACGGGTCTGGCGGGGCCACGCAACCGGGGCCATCGGGATCGGCGTCGCACGGATCCGGTGACGTCGGCGCCAGTTCCGAGCGCAGGTACCAGCCGCCGTCGCCGGGGGTGTTCACCCCGCCCTTGTGCAGGAAGTAGTCGTACTGCCCGGCCACCGCACGACCGTTCAACCGGTACACGGCATCGGAGGCGCCATCGACCTGGATCAGCTGGATGCCGTTGACCGTCTGCCCGCCGAGCCCGCGCACGTTGTTGACCTGGACACTGGCCGTGCCGCGGGTATCGCCGCGCACGTGCAGTGTGTCGATCAGTGAATCATCAGCGCCCAGGGCGCCATTGAAGACCAGCAGCGCGTTGTCTGCGATGAAATCGCCCTCCACGGTGAGCCGGTTGAAGCGCGTGGCGCCGGCGGTGGACAGGGCCAGGGTGCTGTCGCGCAGATCCAGCTGGCGCACGCTGGAATCGCCCGTGAGGGTCCAGCGGCTGTCGTTGGACAAGGAGACCTGGTTGACCACGCTGCTGGCGCCCTGCCAATGCGAGCGCCCGTTGAGTTTCACGCGGATGTCGGCCACCACCGGCACGCCGGCGGCGATGTCGTCCGGGGTGATCACGATGTCGCCCCGTGCGTAGACATCCTGGTCCAGGGTGACGTCGAAGGGACCGGCGAACGCAGCATCCACGTGCATCAGTGTGCCGCTGCCGCCGATCAGCCGGGCGCCGTTGCGTGCCGCCACATGACGCGCCGCACGCACCCAGAACGTGGCGGCCTGCGCGCTGCTCAGCGAGCCGCCATCGATGTCCAGGCTGCCATTGGCATTGACCACCGCCGCCGCCGCGTCCAGCCCGGCAGTGCTGACGTGCGTATTGGAAAGGGTCATCTCCCCGGCGCCACCGCTCAGCACGCCATAGCCTTTGTCGCCGGTAGTGGCGATGACGCTGTCACGCAGCCCGATGGTGCCGCCCAGCCGCGCCACGGCACCGATGCCGCCAAACCCGGTGGTGCGCACATCGACGCGTTCGGCCTGGAACGTCGGTCGTGCGCCGCCCGTATCCATCGAGGCATACAGACCATGCGCCGACGCGCCTGCCGTGCTCACCCGCACTCCCTCCAGGGTCACCGCACCGGCGCGGTTGTCGATGGCCACACCCTGGTCGGTCTCGGTGATGATGCTGCCGCCCCGCATGCTCAACGAGGAAGCACCGGGCAGCCAGATGCCGGTGCCGACGTAGCCGGTGGTGTGGATATCGACATCGGTCAGGCGCACCTCGTTGCCGCGGCCGTTGATGTTCAGCCCATAGTGTCCTACATCGATCTGCGTACCGATGATGTCCACCTGGTTGTCATTCCACAGGAACACGCCGCTGCCGCGCTCGTCGTCGGCTTGCAGCACGCCGCCTTCGATCCGCAGCGTGCCGCTACTCAGCTCCACTGCCCCGGAGGCGGTGCCCGCGACCCGGATATGGGTGTCGATCAGGGTCACCGTGCCGCTGCCCGTCACGCCCTTTGCGAAGTCGGCGCCGGTCTCGATGGTGCTGTTGGACAGTGTCAACATGGCCCCGGTGTATACCGTCGCGCCGGTACTGCCATTGCCGTAGGTGGTGATGGCAAGTCCGTCGCCGTCGATGCGTCCGCCGTTCTCCGCGAACAGGCCATGGGCGTTGTGGCTGGTGGTGCCGATGACGGTGTCGCGCAGGGTCACGGTGGCATTGGATGCCGACACCGCGTGCGACTGGTCGCCGGTGGTATGGATGCTGCCGCCGCTTACCTCGGCGACCGCGCCGTTGCTGGMGGCGATGCCGTTGGAGACACGGCCGCTGGTATCGAGCGCCGCATCGCGCAGCAGCAACGTGCCGCCGTCGACTTGCGCGGCATGGGCGCGTACACCGCCGGTGGAGAGAGTCACGCCTTGGCCGGTGGCGTCGGTGAGCAGTTCGATGCGGCCGCCAGTGGCGATCGACAGGCCGGCGCTGTAATCGCCACCGGTGGTGAGGGTGCCACCGGTGAGCGTCACCGTGCCGTCGCTTTCGGCGCGCAGGCCGGCGGTGTTGCTGCCCGTGGCGCTGATGGTCACCGGGCCGTCGGCACGGATGCTGCCAGCGTTGAGCGCATGGAAGACGTAGCCTGCCGCCGCATCGTCGGTAGTCGCATAGGCGCCCGGCGCGGCCACTTGCTGGGTGCCGTCGGCGATGATCGGACCGGCGCTCTGGGCCCAGGCGGCCGAGGCGCTGCACGCCAGCGACGCGGAAATGGCAAGAGCGAGCAGGTGCAGGCGCTGTGGGGCGCGTGAAACGGCAGAAGTCATCGGAGGGCCATCAGTGCAGGAGGCCGCGACTGTAGGGGGATGCCTACGAGCGATATATGCAATTAATTGCAAATGCGGCTAACGCTAGCTGGCGCCTATTTGCGACACACCTTGTCGCGTCCCGCCCCCCATCGGTCCCTGTTGCGCCCGGCGCGGCTACCACGTGGACCGGAGGCCCATCTGCACCGAAACGCTGCGATAGGCACCGTCGCCGCGTTGCACGCCCAGATCGCCCCACGCCGACCAGCGCATGCCCAGCTGCAGCATCGCGCCACCGCGTAGCTCGTAACGGTTTTTCGGCACCGCACCGTCGATCCGGGTGTGGTCCATCCAGATGCTGTTGCTGCCTGACGCGCGCAGCCAATGCGCCGAAACGAAGGGCTGTACGACGTGATCCACGCTGCGAACATCGCCCGTCATCCGCAGGCCCAGGCGCGAGGACACCTCGCCGCCGGCGCCCGGGGCCACCTGGGTGCCGTTGTGTTCGACAAGGTCATCGGCACGGTAGTCGGTATAGGTCATCTGCAGCTGCGGCTGCACCAGCAGCGTGGCCGAATCGCGCACGCGGCGTTTCCAGGCGTAGCCGGCTTCCAGCGTGGCCGCATCCGTGCGCGCCTGTTGGCGTTCCCCGGCCAGGGCGATGCCCTGCACGCTGCTGCGGTAGCGCCCGTGCTGCACGCCGCCATCAAGGTAGGCGCCGTCCCCGCCACCGGGGTGTTGCATCCAGGTGACGTAGACGCCCACCGCCGTACCCTTGACGATGCCGGTGGCGGCATAGCCGCTGCGCTGCGAGCGGACATCGGTGGCGGCCCGTCCTGTACCCAGCAGCACACCCGCACGGCCCTGGCCGCCCGCGCCCCAGTGCAGCAGGTCCACGCCGCTGGTCACCGTGGTGGTGCGGGCGCTCAGGGCCAGCTGGCCGTCGACCGCTTGACGGCGCTGGGTGCTGCCCACGCGCAGCCAACTGGCCCCGCGTGCCGCGTTCGAGGCGTACGCACCATCGCGGTCATGCAGGCGGTGCTGGAACATCGACACGGCAGCGGCCTGGTTGGCCAGGTAGGCGCCGGCTTCCGGGCGCAGCACCTGCGGCGGGCGCGGGCGGTGGCAGGGGGCGGTGTTGCCCGCCTCGCAGGGCGTGGGCGGCAGTGCGCAGCCGGGGCCGTTGGGGTCGAGCACGCACGGATCTGGCGGGGGAACAACACAGCCGAGGCCGCCGGGATCGGCCTCGCAGGGGTCCGGCGGGATGACGATGCAGCCGGGGCCTGTCGGATCGCTGTCGCAGGGATCCGGCGGCGTCATGCAGCCGGGGCCATCGGGATCGGCGTCGCACGGGTCCGGTGTGGTCGGCAGCGTCGCGCGCAGATACCAGCCGCCGTCGCCGGGCGTGTTCACGCCGCCCTTGTGCAGGAAGTAGTCGTATTGGCCCGCCACGGCGCGGCCGCGCAACGCGTACGTCGCATCGGACGCACCCTCGACCTGGATCAACGCGATGCCGTCGACGGTCTGTGCGCCAAGGCCATGCACATTGTTGACCTGGATGGCCGCCGTGCCACGGGTGTCGCCGCGCACGCGCAGGGTATCGATGGGCGAGTCATCGCCGGCCAATGCGCCGTTGAAGATCAACAGCGCGTTGTGCGTGTCGAGATCACCGTCCACGGTGAGGCGGTTGAAGTTGCCTGCACCCACGGCGGACAGGGCCAGGGTGCTGTCGTGCAGCGCCAGCTGGCCCACGCTGGCATCGCCGGTCAGGGTCCAGCGGCTGCCATCGCGCAGCGAGACCTGGTTGACCACGCCGCTGGCGCCCCGCCAATGCGAACGCCCATTGAGGTGTACGTGGATATCGGCCACCACCGGGACGCCGGCACCGATGTCGTCCGGGGTGATCATGATGTCGCCTTGGGCGTAGACGTCCTGGTCCAGGTTGAGATCCAGCGGACCGGCGGAGGCCGCATCGACCTTCATCAACGTGCCGTTGCCGCCAAACAGCCGGGCGCCATTGTGTGCAGCCACGTGGCGCGCGGCGCGCACCCACAGGGCGGCATCGCGCGCGCTGGTCAGCGACCCACCGTCGATGTCCAGGCTGCCGTTTGCATTGACCACAGCGGCCGCCGCGCCGAGTCCTTCGGTACGGACATGGGTGTCGTGCAACGTCATCACGCCCGTGCCTCCACTCAACACGCCGTAACTGTTGGCACCGGCCGTGGTAATCGTGCTGCGGCGCAAGTGGGCGGTTCCGCCGGAATGGGACAGGGCGCCGATGGCACCGTCACCGCCGGTGTCCACCGCGATCCGGTCTGCCTCCAGCATCAGGTCTCCGGAGAAAATGTCCCATTCGGCGTTGAGCCCATGTGCCGACGCGCCGACCGTGCTCACCTGCACGCCCTCCAGCGTGACCCCACCGCCGAGATTGTCGACGCCCCTGCTGTTGTCGCCGAGGGTGATGATGCTGCCGCCGAGCATCGAAAGGCGCGGACCCGAGCTCAGCCAGATGCCGGCGCCGTTTGCGCTGGAGATACGTATGTCCACATCGACCAGACGCGCCTCTCCGCTGCGGCCGCCGTTGCTGAGCCCGATGAATCCGGCCCCCATCTGCGTGCCGATGATGTCCACCTCGCTGCCGGCCGCCAGGCGCACTGCGGTGCTCTGCGCATGATCGGCCTGCATCGCGCCGTTCTCGATCCACAGCGTGCCGCCCTGGAAGTCGACGGCGATCGACGCGCGGCCCGCGACCCGGATGTCGGTGTCGCGCAGGGCGATGGCCTTGCTGCCGATCACGCCGTGGGCCGCACCCCCCAAGGTTTCGATGGAACCGTTGGACAGCGTAAATGTTCCGCCGGCGGTAGCGACCGCACCGGCGCTCCCCGCTTCGTGGGTGGTGATGGTCAGCCCGTCGCCCTCGATATGGCCGCTGTAGTAAGCGGCCATGCCATGGGACTGGTAGCCGGTTGTGTCGATGATCGCGTCGCGCATCCGCAACGTACCGCCGTTCMCCTCCACCGCGGGGCTACGGTAGCCGCTGGTGGAAAAGACCATGCCTTGTCCGGCGGCATCGGGCAGCAGGTCGACCTGGCCACCGGACAGGATCGACAGCCCGATGGCGTAATCCCCATGCGTGGTGATGCTGCCGCCGTTGAAGATCATGCTGCCGTCTTTCTCGGCACGCACCGCTGCGGTGTTCTGGCCGCTTGTCGTCACCGTCACCGGTTCGCTGGCTCGGATGCTGCCGCCATTCAATGCATGCAGGACATGGCCCGCGGCCCCATCTGCGGTGCTGCGATACTCACCGGGAGCGGCTTCTTCCCGGGTGCCGTCGGCGATGATCGGGGCAGCGTGTTGGGCGAGGGCCGCCGAGGCGTTGCCGGCCAGTGCGGCGGCGATGGCCAGGGCAAGCAGGTGCTGCGAGGACGAGGCGGGGGCAATCATCGGGCGGCCACGGTGCGGTATGCCGCGAACTCTAGGGAGGCGGCCGCCCGCGCGATATGCAAATCCTGGGAAAACCGCCCTGCGACTCGGTGGGGGGCGCGGCGAGAGCCCGTCATTTGGGTGCGGGCCAGGCTGCATGTATACTATCCCCCAGTATAGTTCTCTGGCCGCGCTGTCCATGCCGCATTCCCCCGAAGAAAAGAAGAAGGTCCTGGCCCGCGTGCGCCGCATCCGCGGTCAGTGCGATGCGCTCGACCGGGCGCTGGAGGGCGGGGCCGAGTGCGCGCCGGTGCTGCAGCAGATCGCCGCGATCCGCGGCGCGGTCAACGGGCTGATGTCCGAAGTGATGGAAGCCCACCTGCGCGAAGAATTCGGCCAGCCGGCGCAGTCCGATGCGCAGCGCGCCGAGCGCGTGCGCGACATGAGCGCGCTGATCCGTTCCTACCTGAAATGAGCGCGCGGGCGACCGCGTGCTGTTCTGTCTTGTCTACTACTCTGGAGTGTTGCCGATGAAATCCCGTGCCGCTGTTGCGTTTGGTCCCGGCCAGCCGTTGAAGATCGTCGAGATCGATGTCGCCCCGCCGAAGAAGGGCGAGGTGCTGGTCAAGATCACCCACACCGGTGTCTGCCACACCGATGCGTTCACCCTGTCCGGCGATGATCCGGAAGGCCTGTTCCCGGCGGTGCTGGGCCATGAAGGCGCGGGCATCGTGGTGGAAGTGGGCGAGGGCGTCACCAGCGTGGCGCCGGGCGACCACGTCATTCCGCTGTACACCGCCGAGTGCGGTGAATGCCTGTTCTGTACCTCGGGCAAGACCAACCTGTGCGTGGCCGTGCGCGCCACCCAGGGCAAGGGCGTGATGCCCGATGGCACCACCCGCTTCAGCTACAACGGCGAGCCGATCTATCACTACATGGGCTGCTCGACCTTCAGCGAGTACACGGTGGTGGCCGAAGTCTCGCTGGCCAAGATCAACCCCGAAGCGAACCCGGAGCACGTGTGCCTGCTCGGCTGCGGCGTCACCACCGGCATCGGCGCGGTGCACAACACCGCCAAGGTGCAGGAAGGTGATTCGGTGGCCGTGTTCGGCCTGGGCGGCATCGGCCTGGCGGTGATCCAGGGCGCGCGTCAGGCCAAGGCCGGGCGCATCTTCGCCATCGACACCAACCCGTCCAAGTTCGACCTGGCCAGGCAGTTCGGTGCCACCGACTGCGTCAACCCGAAGGACTTCGACAAGCCGATCCAGCAGGTGATCGTGGAGATGACCACCTGGGGCGTGGACCACACCTTCGAGTGCATCGGCAACGTCAACGTGATGCGTGCCGCACTGGAATGCGCGCACCGTGGCTGGGGCCAGTCGGTGATCATCGGCGTGGCCGGCTCGGGTCAGGAAATCTCGACCCGTCCGTTCCAGCTGGTCACCGGCCGCTCGTGGAAGGGCACCGCCTTCGGCGGCGTGAAGGGCCGCAGCCAGCTGCCGGGCATGGTCGAAGACGCCATGAAGGGCGACATCGAACTGGCGCCGTTCGTCACCCACACCATGGACCTGGAGCAGATCAACGATGCCTTCGAGCTGATGCACGAGGGGAAGTCGATCCGCTCGGTGGTGCATTACTGAGCCGGCGGCATGGGCCTGACCGACTTCTGGAAACGACGCACGGCACCGGCAGTACCGGTGCGGGATGCGCTGGTGGACCGCATCGAGCAGGCCCTGCGCGAGCTTGGCTGGCTGCACGGCGAGGTGGGTGAGCCGGCGGCGGTCACCTCGGCCTTTGGTGGCGAGGAGATGCCGTTCGAGCAGTGGCTGACGCAGGTGTTCCTGCCACGCTTGCACGAGGCAAGGCGCAGTGGCCAATGGCCACCACGCAGCCAGGTGGCCGTGGCCGCCATGCGCAACCTTGATGGCGTGCCGCAGACCGGAACACTGCTGCGGCTGCTGGCCGAGCTGGACAATGACATCAACGCCGGGACATCGCGCTGACACGCGCCCGGCTCACGGAGAGACCATGGAACGCATCGAACATCGCGCCGCCTCCGGCGGCTGGCAGGACGTGTACCAGCACCGCTCGCAGGTGCTGGGCTGCGAGATGAAGGTCGCCGTCTACCTGCCGCCACAGGCCGCCACGCAGAAGCTGCCGGTGCTGTACTGGCTGAGCGGGCTGACCTGCACCGAGCAGAACTTCATCACCAAGGCCGGCGCGCAGCGCTATGCCGCCGAACACGGGGTGATCCTGGTGGCGCCGGACACCAGTCCGCGCGGGGATGACGTCGCCGATGCCGACGGCTACGACCTGGGCAAGGGCGCCGGCTTCTATCTCAACGCCAGCGAGCAACCGTGGGCGGCGCACTACCGCATGTACGACTACGTGGTGGACGAGTTGCCGGCGCTGATCGAGGCGCATCTGCCGGCGACCGATGCGCGCAGCATCAGCGGACATTCGATGGGGGGCCATGGCGCGCTGGTGATCGCGCTGAAGAATCCCGGCCGCTACCGCAGCGTGTCGGCGTTCTCACCGATCGTCGCACCGACCCGCGTGCCCTGGGGCCAGAAGGCCTTCGCCGCCTACCTCGGCGAGGACCGCAGCAGCTGGTCGGCCTGGGATGCCAGCGAACTGGTCGCCCGTGCCGAAGAGCGCCTGCCGTTGCTGGTCGACCAGGGCGGCGGCGATGAATTCCTCGACACCCAACTGCAACCGCAGTGGTTGCAGGCCGCCTGCACCGCTGCCGGCCATCCGCTGCAGTTGCGCCTGCAGCCGGGCTACGACCACAGCTACTACTTCATCAGCAGCTTCATCGGCGAGCACATCGCCCACCACGCCAAGGCGCTGCACGCCTGATCGGCACCCCACGCCAACGCGCTGCACGCCTCATCGTAGAGCCGACCGTTGGTCGGCTGCACRCGGTGCCGRAACGGTAGAGCCGACCGTTGGTCGGCTGCACGCGGTGCCGGAAC
>NZ_JBFULB010000014.1:0-28329 GCF_056400545.1 Stenotrophomonas sp. P5_A8
CCTCCACGCCGACGCCATCGGCGATCAGCTCGCCGGCTTCGATGCCTGTTTCTACTGTGCCGGCGCGCCGCCGATCGGCACGCCTGAGCCGGAATACCGGGCGGTCACCCTGGAGGCGACCCTGGCCGTGGCCCGGGCGTGGGCGGCGGCCAATCCGCAGGGCCGTTTCTTCTACGTCTCCGGGGCCCACGCCAATCCGGACAGCGTCTTCATGCCGCTGCGGATCAAGGGTGAAACCGAGCGGGCACTGGCCAGCCTGCCGATCCGCACCGTGATGCTGCGTCCAGGCGGCGTGCGCCCCGTGGCCGGCACCGGCACGCGTCACGGGATGCTCAAGCCGCTGTATCGCTTTGGCGGGCCGCTGATGAAGCTGGCCGCGCAGGTCACGCCGTCGCTGATGACCAGCAACGCTACCCTCGGGCGCGCGATGATCGAACTGGCACGGATGCCGCATCCGCCGGCAGTGGTGGAGTGTGCGGACATCAACCGGCTGGGACACTGAGCAGAGGGCCGCGCTGAAAGCAGGCCTTGCTGGGTCTACTCCGCCGCCTTGCCGAACGGCGGCCCACTGCGCCCGCGTTGCACGGCGTCTTCAACCCGCGCCACCAGTTCCTCGATGTTGAACGGCTTGCCGACGAACGGCGTGCCCTGATGTTGCTTGGGCACCATCTGGAAATAGACCGCCGAGGCGAACAGGAAGGGCGTGCCCAGCGCGGCGAGTTTGTCGGCGACCGGGAAGACCGGACCATCGCGCAGTTCGATATCCAGCACTGCGGCATCGAAATGCTGGTAGGACAACGTGCTGAGGGCATCGGTCACCGAGTCGGCCGGCACCACTTCATAACCGGCTTCGGTGAGCACTTCGACGAACAGCTTGGACAGCTGGGCCTCATCTTCCACTACCAGGATGAGGCTGCGGGATGCGGGGGATTTCGGACTGCCGTTCATGACATTTGGATCGGTTGGGCAGTTGATCGTCTTCCTTTGCGTGTCAACGCGATGCCAACTGGCATTACGGTTTCGTTGACATCCCCGTGGGTCATTCCTCCAGATCGTCCTCATCCAGTGCATCGCCGTCCCACGCGCTGGACCCCTTGTCGGCCGCATCCGCGTCAGGGTCGACCGGTTCCAGCAGCGTGTAGTCGTCGCGACCGGGATCGCGGAACGCGCGGCTCACCGGATAGGCTTCCAGTGGCGGCGTGGTGGAGCGTGCGCGCAGCGCCGCCGCCGTCGGCAGGGCGCCGGCCAGCCAGTCCATGGCCACGCCGCCGGCCATGAATACCGGACCGTCCGGCGTCAGCGGGGCGGGGATGGCGGTATTGGGCGCGGTCAGCACGGTGAAGCTGTCGATCTGGTCGCCATCGGGGTGTTCCCAGTGCTCCCACAGCCCCGCGGCCAGCAGTGCCAGCCCGTCCGTGCGCTGCACGAACATCGGCCACGGCGGTTTGCGCTGGCGATCCCACTTGTAATAGCCGGTCATGGCGATCACGCACGGCCGCTGCTGCCAGGCCTGGGCGAAGATACGGCTCCTGGCGGCGCGGTCCAGTCGCGCGGTCACGGTGGTGTAGGGCGTGGCCGGTTCCTTGGACCAGCGCGGGATCAGTCCCCAGCGCATGTCGGCCGGGACGATGCTGCCATCGCCATCACGCGCGATGACCGTGGCCACGCTGTTCTTGCCGATGTTGTAGCGGTCCGGTGCGTCGGCCAGCGCCGTGGCCAGCGAGCCCGGAAGGCCGCGGGGCAGGGAATCGGCATCGGCAATGGCTTGGGCGAAGCGGCGCATGCCCAAAGGGTACGGCGGCCGTTGTGAGCCGCCGGTCAGTGTGACGCGCCGCTGACGTGGCTGGGCGTCTAATCACGGCATGGCCGACAGGAGTCCGTGATGCCGCGCAGAAAGACACTCAAACTGGCCACTTACAACGTCAATGGGATCGGCAACCGGTTGCCGCAGTTGCTGGCGTGGCTGGAGCGGGAGGCGCCGGACGTGGTCGCGCTGCAGGAACTCAAGGCGGTGGACAGCGCATTTCCCGCTGCCGAACTGGAGGCCGCCGGCTACGGCGCGATCTGGCTGGGCGAAAGCCGCTGGAACGGGGTCGCGCTGTTGGGCCGGGGCGTGACCCCGGTGGAGAGCCGGCGTCGCCTGCCGGGCGAACCGGCCGACACCCAGAGCCGCTACATCGAGGCTGCCGTGCACGGCATCGTGGTTGCCGGCATCTACCTGCCCAACGGCAACCCGCAGCCCGGGCCGAAATTCGACTACAAGCTGCGCTGGATGGAGCGACTGATCAAACATGCCAGCACCCTGGTCGCACTGCCGCACCCGGTGGCGATTCTGGGCGACTTCAACGTCATCCCCACCGATGACGACGTGTACGACCCCAAATCCTGGCGCAAGGATGCGTTGATCCAGCCGGAATCCCGCGCCGCCTTCGAGCGGCTGCTGGCCCAGGGCTGGACCGACGCGTTGCGCCACTGTCATCCCGACGAACGCATCTACACATTCTGGGATTACTTTCGCCAGCATGCCGAGCGCGATCGCGGGCTGCGCATCGACCACGTGCTGCTCAACGCTGTCCTTGCCGCCCACCTGCAGGACGCGGGGGTGGACCGCTGGGTGCGGCTGCAGGACAAGGCCAGCGACCACGCACCCACCTGGGTGGTGGTCAAGGCGCCATGACGCAGCGGTTGCTGCGGTGCAGGCGGCGATGACCCTGACGCGATGTCGTTTCGCCGATGCAGCGCTGCGCGTGCGCGGGTGGTTACAGTAGGCATCATGCCCAGCTCTCCGCCACCTGCAGCGCGCTCACTGGATGCGTTCGCGCCTGCCACGCGCGCCTGGTTCGCCGCCGCGTTCGATGCGCCCACGCCGGTGCAGACGCACGCATGGGCGGCGATCGGCGCGGGCGCGCATACGCTGGTGATCGCACCGACCGGCTCGGGCAAGACACTGGCTGCCTTCCTGCACGCCATCGACCAGCTGTTCGGTGAGCGCCAACACACACCCGACGACGCACCCGCCGGAACGCGCGTGCTGTATATCTCGCCGATCAAGGCGCTGGGCGCCGACGTGCAGCGCAACCTGCAGATTCCCCTGCAGGGCGTCAATGCCGAACGCGAGCGGCGCGGCGATCCGGCGCTGACGCTTTCGGTCGGCATCCGCAGCGGCGACACCCCGGCCACCGACCGCGCCAGACTCGTGCGTCGTCCTCCGGACATCCTGATCACCACGCCGGAATCGCTGTTCCTGATGCTGACCTCCAAGGCGCGGGAAACGCTGCGCACCGTGCATACCGTGATCATCGATGAAATCCACGCGGTGGCCGGCACCAAGCGCGGCACCCACCTGGCCCTGAGCCTGGAACGCCTGGACGCGCTTCTGCCGGAAGCGGCGCAGCGTATCGGGCTGTCGGCCACCGTGCGGCCGGTGGAGCAGGTCGCCGACTTCCTCGGCGGTGATCGTCCCGTCACCGTGGTCAACCCACCCTCGACCCGCCAGCTGGACGTGCGCATCGTGGTGCCGGTCGAAGACATGGCCGACATCCCCGCACGTGCCGGCGACGAAGCGTCCGGCCGGGTCGGTTCGATCTGGCCGCATGTGGAAGCCAGCATCCTCGACCAGGTCCTCCAACGGCGCTCCACCATCGTGTTCGCCAACTCGCGCGGCGTGGCCGAGAAGCTCACGGCGCGGCTCAATGAGCTGTATGCCGAACGCATGGCGCGCGATCCTGCCTTGCAGCGCGACCCGCCAACCGCCGCGGACGGCGCGCAACTGTCCGCCCACTACGCATCCTCCAACGGCGGCACCAGCGGCCGCTCGACAGGCGCCGATCCGCTGATCGCGCGCTCGCACCATGGGTCGGTATCCAAGGAACAGCGCCGTGACATCGAGCAGGCGTTGAAGTCCGGTGAACTGCGCTGCGTGGTGGCCACCTCCAGTCTGGAGCTGGGCATCGACATGGGCCTGGTCGATCTGGTCATCCAGGTTGCCGCGCCGCCGTCGGTGGCCAGCGCCCTGCAGCGGGTCGGGCGTGCCAGCCACCAGGTGGGCGGCGTCTCCACCGGCCTGGTGTATCCGCGCACGCGGCGTGACCTGATCGACGCCACCGTGGCCATCGAAGGCATGCTGGCCGGTCGTATCGAAGCGKTCGATACGCCGCGCAATCCGCTGGATGTACTGGCGCAGCAAACCGTCGCCGCCGCTGCCATGGATACGCTGGACGTGGACGCCTGGTATGCCAGCGTGCGGCGCGCGGCGCCGTACCGCACGCTGCCGCGCAGCGCCTTCGATGCGACCCTGGACATGCTCGCCGGTCGCTATCCGTCCGACGACTTCGCCGGCTTCCGTCCGCGGCTGGTCTGGAACCGCGAGACTGGCGAACTGAGCGCGCGCCCCGGGGCCAAGCAGCTGGCGGTCACCAGCGGCGGCACCATTCCCGACCGTGGCATGTTCAGCGTGATGCTGCCCGAAGGCGAAGAGCGCGCCGGCTCGCGTCGCGTCGGCGAGCTGGACGAGGAAATGGTCCACGAATCGCGGGTCAACGACGTGATCACCCTCGGCGCGACTTCCTGGCGCATCGAACAGATCACCCATGACCAGGTGGTGGTGACGCCCGCGCCGGGTCGCTCGGCACGGCTGCCGTTCTGGCGCGGCGAAGGCGTGGGACGGCCAGCGGAACTGGGCGCGGCGGTGGGGGCATTCCTGGGGGCACTGGATGCCAACGCCGGCGAAAAGGACATTGCGCCCGCGCTGCTCACGCGGTTGCAGGCCAGCGGTCTGGCCAGCAATGCGATCGCCAACATGCTGGGCCTGGTCGGGCAACAGCGTGCTGCCACCGGCCTGCTGCCCACCGACCGCCGCTTGGTGGTGGAACGGTGTCGCGATGAATCCGGGGACTGGCGGGTGATGCTGCATTCGCCATATGGCCGGCGCGTGCACGATCCGTGGGCATTGGCACTGGCCGGGCGCATCCGCGAGCGCTGGGGCGTGGATCCCGCGGTGGTGGCCAGCGACGACGGCATCATCGCGCGCATCCCCGATTCCACCGGGCGCCTCCCGGGCGCGGAACTGTTCCTGTTCGATCCCGTACAACTGCGCAGTGAGGTGGCCCGCGCCGTCGGCGGCTCGGCGTTGTTCGCCGCGCGTTTCCGCGAGTGTGCGGCGCGTGCGCTGCTGCTGCCGCGACGCGCGCCGGGCCGGCGCTCGCCGCTGTGGCAGCAGCGCCTGCGGGCCGGCGAGCTGCTGGCCATCGCGCAGCGCTATCCGGATTTCCCGATCCTGATCGAGGCCGCGCGCGAGTGCCTGCAGGACGTCTACGATCTGGATGCCCTGGCCGCGCTGATGCAGCGCCTGGCCGAAGGCGGCATCGAGATGGCCGAGGTCACTACCGAGGTCCCGTCGCCATTCGCGGCGAACCTGCTGTTCGGCTACGTCGCCGAGTTCATGTACGGCACCGATGTGCCGCTGGCCGAACGCCGCGCGTCGGTGCTGTCGCTGGACAGCGGTCTGCTGGCCGATCTGCTGGGGCAGGTGGACCTGGGCGAGCTGCTGGATGCGACGGTGGTTCAACAGGTGGGCGAAGAACTGCAACGCCGCGCGCCGGGGCGGCGGGCGAAGGGCAAGGAGGGCGTTGCGGACCTGCTGCGCGAGCTGGGACCGTTGTCGGCCGCCGACGTGGCTGCGCGCCTCAACGATGACACCCCCGATGCCGACGCCTACCTGCAGGCGCTTGAACGCGAACGGCGTGCCATCCGCATCGCGCTGGCCGGCGTCGAACACTGGGCCGCCATCGAAGACGCCACGCGCCTGCGCGACGCGCTCGGGGTGAGGCTACCCGACGCGCTGCCGGAGGTGTTCCTGCCGCCATCGCCGGATCCGCTGGGCGAGCTGCTCGCCCGCTACGCGCGCCGCCATGCTCCCTTCACCACCGCCGAGGCGGCCGCGGCGTTCGGGCTCGGCGTGGTCGTCGCGGACGCGGCGCTGGACCGATTGGAGGCGCAGGGCGACGTATTGAAAGGCACCTTCGGCGTGGCCCGGCGATGGCACGCCGCGGCCGATGCGCCGGCCGACCTGCTGCCGCTGGCCCGCCACGAGTGGGTGGGCGAAGACGTGCTGCGGCGGCTGCGCATGCGCTCGTTGCAGGCCGCACGCGAGGCCACCCGGCCGGTGCCAGGTGACGCCTATGCGTTGCTGCTGCTGGAACGGCATGGCCTGGTAAGCGATGCGGCACCGCTCGCACGTGTCGCGCCCGCGTCTACCGGCGGTGCACTGGAAGGCATCGATGGCGTGGCGCGGGTGATCGAACTGCTGGCCGGCGTTCCTGCACCCGCCTCGGTCTGGGAAAGCCAGATCCTGCCCGCGCGTGTCCGCGACTACACGCCCGCCCTGCTGGACGAACTGCTCGCCACCGGCACGGTGGTCTGGTCCGGCCACGGCCGGTTGGGCGAGGACGACGGGCTGGTATCGCTGCACCTGCAGGAATACGCCTTCGAGACGTTGCCCGCCGTGCCTGCACCTGCCGAGCGTTCGCCGTTGCAGCAGACGATCCTGCAGGTGCTCGCCGAAGGTGGGGCGTACTTCGCGCGCCAGCTCGCCGCCGCCGTGCAGGCGCGGTCGATCGCCGACGACAACGCACTGCCTGCGGTCGGCGCGGTGAGTCCCGATGCGCTGCACACCACGCTGTGGGAGCTGGTCTGGATGGGGTATCTCACCACCGATATCTGGACCCCGTTGCGCGGCCTGGCCGGGATACGCCCGCCACGGCCGCGGGCGGTCCGGACCTCGCGCCGAAGCACGCGCGTCCGCGGCATCCCGATGGGCGATCCGGCCATCACCGCCAGCGGACTGCTTCCTACCGCAGCGGCCTTCACCGCACCGACGCTGGCTGGCCGCTGGTCACTGCTGCACCGCGACGCCACCAGCGACACCGTGCGCGCGGTGGCACTGGCCGAAGGGCTGCTGGACCGCCACGGCATCGTCACCCGCGGTGCTGCCGTCGCCGAGGGTATCGTCGGCGGTTTCCCCGCGTTGCAGCAGGTCTATCGAGGCATGGAGGATGCCGGCCGCGTGCTGCGCGGCCGCTTCGTGGACAAACTCGGCGGGGCGCAGTTCGCCGAACGTACTACGGTGGACCGGCTGCGCGGCATCGCCGACGCGCTGCAGGCGGGGCGCCCCAGCGTTGCCGTTGCGCTGTCCGTCGTGGATCCGGCCAACCCGTTCGGCACCGTGCTGCCGTGGCCGGCGCATGCGGCCGCGCTACGTCCGGTGCGCCGGGGTGGCGCGCTCGTGGTCATCGTTGGCGGCCGCCTGCAGATGTACCTGGCGCAGGGCGGCCGTCAGCTGCTGACGTGGTTCGACGCGGACGCATCGACAGATGCAGCGTCGCTCGCGTTGGCATCGAGCGCGCTTGCCACGGCCCTCGGCCGCATTCGTCGAACCAGTTTCACCCTCGACCTGATCAACGACGCACCGGTGGCACGCGATCCGCTCACCGAGGCGCTGCGCGCTGCTGGTTTCCGCAGCGACCCCAAGGGCCTGCGCTGGGAAGGGTGAGTCCCCAGCGCGGCGGAGGCGGAACGGGCCCCGCTACGCCTGTTGCGTCCAAACGTGGCGCAACACCTGTTCCACATCGGTGCCGGCTGTGGACGCATCGCTTACCCAGCCCACCACACCATCGGGTCGCACCAGCACTGCGCTCAGCCCGAAGGTTTCCGCCGCCGCGGTGCCCAGGTAGTCGATGCGTTGCGACCAGGCATCGCCGATGGCCTGCAGCGTCCGCTGCGCCGTGAAGTCCAGCAGCAGGGCGTTGCCGGTCCGAAGCCGCTCGTCCACCCGGCTGCCATCCTGCAACGCGAACGCCGGCACGCTCCGCCCCACCAGGGGGTGCGTATCACCGAGCGCCAGCCGTAGCCCGGCACCCGACACCCGCTCGGCAAAATAGCTCGCGCCATCGCGCGTATCGATCAGGTCGCGCAGGATCGCCTCCAGCGCGCGCGAACTCGCGCTGGGCCGCATCAGCGCCACCTGCGCACGCGACCAGTCCAGCACCTGTGCGCCGATCGGATGGCGCTCGCGGGTATAGCTGTCGAGCAATCCGTCGGCGGCATCGCCGCGAATCGTCGCCGCCAACTTCCAGCCCAGGTTCATCGCATCGCCCAGCCCGAGGTTGAGGCCCTGTCCACCGAGCGGCGAATGCACGTGCGCGGCGTCGCCGGCCAGCAGTACGCGGCCGCTGCGGTAGGTGGCCGCCTGGCAGGCGCGGTCGGTCCACGTGGTGGCCAGGCGCAGCTCGCTCACGCTGACATCGGTGCAGGACACGTGACGCAGCACGTTCTGCACATGCTCGCGCGTCAGCGGCTGGCGGTGGTGGGCGCCGCCATCGAACGCCACCATGCCAATCGTGCCCGGTGCGGCAAAGGTGTACATGCCGGTGGCGGTGTAATGGCGGCCCGGCGGCAGGAGAGGCGGGTCGGTCAGCACCACGTCCAGCGAGTAGCCGGTGAACTCCGGTTCGGTGCCGACAAAGGCGATGCCGGTCGCCTTGCGCACGGTGCTGCGCCCGCCATCGCAGCCCACCAGCCAGCGGCCGTCGAAACGCTGGTTGCCGACGTTTACGGTGACACCCTCGCTCGATGCATGCACGGCATCCACGCCAGCGCCGCGCAGCATCGTCACGCCCAGTACGGCCGCGCGTTCGGCCAGCACGGTTTCCAGCGACTGCATGTCCACCATCATGGCGGTGGCGACGGCGCCAGGCAGCCGATAGGGCCAGCGGCTGGTATCGACCCGATCCTGGTAGTACTGGATACCCGCGAAATGACCGGCGGGACGGCGTTGCTGCCCGGCCCAGTGCGCCGCCGCAGGGTGGTCGCGCGGTGGCTGCAGCGCGGCAAGCGCATCCAGCAGGCCACGCCGGTCCAGCGCCTCGATGCTCGGCACCGACAACCCGCGCATGCCAAATGGCAGACACTTGAGGGCGGCGCGGGGGTCCGGCGCACGTTCCAGCACCAGCACCGATACACCGCCCAGTCGCAGTTCGCAGGCCAGCAGCAAGCCGACTGGGCCGGCGCCGGCGATGATGACGTCATGGATCACGGGAATTCCTCGAAGACGCGCCGCCCGGGCAGGTATCCTTCCAGTGCTGGTGTTAAAAGTACACGGAGTGTAAATTAGGCCCATGAACGACAGCCTGTCAACGCCGCCCGGCCTGCGTGAGCGCAAGAAGGCCGACACCCGCCTGATGATTTCAAACGTTGCCACGCGGTTGTTCATTGCGCGGGGTTTCGAGGCGGTGTCGGTGGAGGAGGTCGCCGTCGCGGCCGGGGTATCGCGCAAGACCGTGTTCAACTATTTCCCGCGCAAGGAAGACCTCGTCTTCGATCGCGAGGAGGAGGGGCGGGCCCTGGTGCGCGATGCGATCGCTGCGCGCGGGCCGCAGTCCCCCGTGCACGCCTTCCAGGACCTGATGCGCCGTTTGCAGCAGGGCCGTCATCCGCTGCTGCGCATCTCCGGGCAGCCGGTGGCGTTCTGGTCTGCGGTGGCCGCCAGCCCGGCGCTGACCGCGCGCGCCCGGGAACTCCAGGTAACCCTCGCCGATGAACTGGCCGCATTGCTGGCCGGTGCCATTGGCAGGCCACCGCAGGATCCACAGGCGCGGCTTGCCGCCACGATGCTGATGGGCACGCTGGTGGTGGCCTACACCGATGCCTTGGCCGCCGTGTCGGACGGTCGCTCGCCCGAAAGCGCGCTCACCGCCGTGATCGAACGCGGCTTCTGCGGTGTGGATGCGGCTCTGGCCGGCACCCCTCTGGTCTGACCGCAGCGGCCGTTCAGTAAACCGTTGCCAGCTGGAACCGGGAAGAGGGCCGCAGCGACAGCTTGTAGGTCACATTGGTGATCGTCCGGCGCGGGTCGGTCGGGTGCGGCCGGGTCGAGGTGCTGGTCCTGCCGTGTCGCCACAACCCGACCATGATGATCTCCGCCCCCACCGGGAACGTCTGCAGCCACGCCGCATCGTCGTGGCCGACGCTGACTTCAACGAACTCCCGCCGATCCATGATGCCGCTCTGCTGGTACTTCGGCGCGCAGTTCAGGAAGGTGGCCCCTTGGGCGGCATCGCCCTGGGCCGCCCGATGCGAGCGGACCGTGCCAACCAGTGCCAGCGGCACGTCGTTGGACGCCGCGTCCAGGCGGTGCCAGGCCGCGTCGTAGCGCTCCTGGTCGTAGAAAAAGTTCTCCCAGGCCACTTTCTTCTTGCCCAGCCGCAGCACGACCTGCGAGGCGATCAGGTCGTCGCTCCCGCACATCGCGCGCACGGCGAGCAGATCGGCGAGGGTATGCAGGTGGCCATCCAGTCGCGCATCGGTGGCACCGCGTTTCAATCCCTGGTGCAGGCCCAGCAGGCGCAGCTCGTGCTTGCCATCGTCCTGCGGCTGTACGAAATCCGGATCGGACACGCTCGCCAGCAGCGCCGCCAGCCGACCGGGGGCGTTGTAGCGGCAGCCCGGCACGTGTTCGGCGCCCTTGTCCAGGGTGATGTAGGCCGGCATCTCGACCACGGCGTGGCGGTCCGTACCGCGTTGCGTGTGCGCAGGGACAAACCGGACCGGCACCCCGCAGCCTTGGCCATCGCACAATAGCGTCGGCAGGGTCTGACCGGTCTCGTGCCGCTTCTGCAGCGCGTCCAGCCCATGTACCGCGCCCTGGCTGCCGACCGCACTGCGCATTTTGATTCCGCCACTCATCTGTAACCACTGCACCACCGGAGGAGCTACATGGTAGTCCTCCGCCACCGAACCTGAGCGGTATGGCGCATGCGTTCGGGCTCAGCGCGCCGTCGCGTGGCCGGGGCGCAACGTGGTCGCTTGCCGTGGCTTGTACTGGCAGCGCGGATAGCCCGAACACGATTGGAACGTCCCGTAGGCCCCACTGCGCTGCACGATCACTCCGCCGTCGCAGGCCGGGCAGGGCTGTTCCTGGATCGGCTGTCCGGCGAGCGAGGTCACCGTCACCGCGCCGTCCTCGATCAATTCGCCAAGGAACGACGAGCGTTTTCCGCGCACGGTGAACATCGCCACCGTACGTCGCGCCCGGGTCAGTGCCACATAGAACAGCCGGCGTTCTTCGCCCAGCGGCCAGGTGTCGGCCTGCGGCATGGCCAGGGTCAGCACCGGATCATCGGCGCGGGTACTGGGGAAGCTGCGCTCCAGCATTGCCGGCAGGATCACGATATCGGCCTCGGCGCCCTTGGCACGATGTGCGGTCAGGAAGCGAACGTCCATGTGCTGCCCGAAGCGCGCCTGCCAATCCGGCGGCACGAACGCGCGATCGGCGTTGTAACGGCCCAGCACGAACACCGACAACCTGCCGTTCCGGCCCGGCGCGCGCTCGCCGCTGAGCAGCTGGCGCTGCAGCTGCTGCAGATACTGGCCGACCGCATCCTGGAGCTGGTCGCGGTGGGTGACCTGGAATGCCTGCAGCACCGGACCCTGCGCGGGGGTGTGCGAACGCACCTGCTTGCGGATCTGCGCCGGATTCCTGGAGATGAACCGGCTGGAGACATCGCACAGCGCCTGCGGGCAGCGGAAGGTCTGTTGCAGCTGCAGCACCTGGCCCTGCCCGAACCACGCCACGAAGCCGGTCATCATCGACACGTCCGCGCCGGCGAAGCGGTTGATCGACTGCCAGTCATCGCCCACCGCGAACAGGTGCCGCCCCGGTGCCTGCACCAGCGCCCGGCACAGCCGCGCCCGTGCGCGCGAGGCGTCCTGGAACTCATCGGCCATCACCAGTTCGTACGGGGGCTGGTAATGCCCCTGTTCCACGTACGCCGCAGCTTGGTTGAGCATGTCCTCGAAATCGATCGCGTGCTCGGCGGCCAGCGCAGCGTCCCAGGCCTGCAGGATCGGCGTGGCCAGCTGCAGGAACAGGCGGTGCCGGTGCTTGAACTGGTCTTCGGGCATCGCGCGCAGGCGCTGCGCCATGTCGGCCATCGACAGCCCGTTGCTCTTGGCGTGGCTGATGAAGGTGCGCACCAGCGCGATCAGTTCCGCATCGGGCATCGGCCTGGCGCCACCGTCGGGCAGCTCCCGGTCCGGATTGGGATCCAGCACGATGCCCCGCTGCGACAACGCATCGGCCAGGTCGGTGAACAACGCACCGCTGCGCAGTTGCTGCGGGGTGGTCTGGAGCTGATCGGCATGGGACCGTTGGACAGCCGCACCGGCGTGGCGATCGGCATCCAGCGCCAGATGTGCATGCGACACGCCGATGGTGGGGTACTGGAACGCCGGCGGATGGGCGCGGTACGCATCGGCGACCGGGTCGAACGCGCCCTGGCGCTCGTACCGATACGGCACGCCGTTGTAGAACAGCCAGTCGGCGATCACGCATTCCTCGATGCCGCGTACGCGCTCACCGTTGAGCGTCTGCAGGAACGGCGTGCCGTCGGCTTCCCAGCCATCGGCGGGCGAGAGCTCGCCCTGCGCGGGCAGATCACGCCCGAACACCAGCCGGAACATGTCCCATTGCGTGCGGAACGGCAGCGACCGGTCTTTCAGTACGTCCACCAGGTCGGCCAGTTTATGGAAACCCTGGGTCGCATCCACCGCCCATGCCGGCACCTCGGGCATGCGCCCGCTGGCCTTGCCGATGATCTGCCGGCCCAGCGCATGGAAGGTCCGGGCCTCCACGCGGACCCCGTCCATCCCCAGGCGTTGCAGGGCTGCGTCGCTACGCTGCTGCAATTCGGTGGCCGCTTCCTGGTTGAAGGCGAGCATCACGATCCGTTCCGGCGCGACCAGCCCACGGTCGATCGCGTAGGCGGCCTTGGCCACCATCGTGGCGGTCTTGCCCGAACCGGCTGCGGCCACCACCTGCACGCGGTTGTCGAAACACACCACCGCACGGCGCTGCTCATCGGTGAGCGGCTGCCGCTCCACGCGGTCGAGCAGGTCGCCGCTGTAGTCCAGCTCGCGTTGCAGGTGGGCTTCGTTGCGCGCTGCCCAGAGCGCCGGCCAGTCGGCGCCGTAGCGGAGCAGCTCCGCTTCGATCCGTGACGGCTCGCCCTGCAGCTGCGCGCGCAACTGCGGATCGTCGAACACCGCCCACAGCGCGTCGTCGTCCAGCGGCAGGTCAGGCTGCTGCCGCAGCAACGCCTGTTGCTGCTCATGGGTGAACCAGCGACCCTGCGCATCGGCCTGGTCGAGCGCCGCGTCGGCCTGCGCCAGCCACGCACGGATCGCCAGCAGCGACGCATCGGCGTCCAGCAGTTGCTCATTCTGCGCGCGCGCCTGCTCAAGGGCGGCAAGCGCGGCGCGCAACGAACGCGCCTGCGCATTGGGCAGGCCATCCAGCGGCAGCGCATCGGGCTGCCCCGGGAACAGGATCACGCGTGTCCACAGCACGCCTCGACGCAGCTGCACCGAGGGCGGTGCGGTGATCGGCACTGGCAGCACCCGGTCATCCACCTGCAGCTCGATCTGCGCGCCAGCCAGGCGCAGTTGCCAGTGCGGCGCGCGCGTGAAGCGACGACCCCAGTGCGAAGGGGTCCAGAGCTGGGTCATCAAGGGTTCCAGAAAGCGGCCGGCACCCTGCGGTGCGGCGGTGGGTCAGCCCCCAATGATAGGAAAATCCCGCACCGTGCGCTCAGATTTCATGGGCAAGCGCCTGAACCACCGGTAGCGCCGACCCAGGGTCGGCTGCCTTCGGCTCAGGACCGGCAGGCCGCCGCCGCATTCGCACGCGACTGCCGGTCCACCAGCACCGCCACGCCCCACAGCAGCAGGCCGCCCAGTGCGGTGGCCGCACCGACGTAACCGGTCGTTGCCGGGCTGAAGCCGGCCCCGATCGCCATGCCACCCAGCCACGGTCCCAGTGCGTTGGCGGTATTGAACGCCGCATGATTGGAGGCGGCTGCAAGCGTCTGCGCCTCACCGGCCACATCCATCAACCGGGTCTGCAGCACCGCGGCCAGCGCCCCCATCGTGCCCACCGCGATGATCATCGGGAACAGGCTCCACACCGACTGCGCGGCCATCGGGTAGGCCAGCAGCACCACGATCGACCACAGCAGCACCACTGCCGCGGCCCGGAAATGGAATTTGTCCACCAGCCAGCCGCCCGCGACATTGCCGATGATCGCGCCAACGCCGAAGATGCCCACTGCCAGCGGCATCCACGACTCGGCCAGGCCGGTCACCTGGACCAGGGTCGGGGCAAGATAGGTGAACACACAGAACATGCCGGCGAAGCCGACCGAGCCGATCGCCAGCGCCAGCCACACCTGGGGCCGGTTGAAGGCGCGCAGCTCGCGCATCGGCGAGGTCCGTACCTCATCCGGGTCGGGCAGCAGGAAGCGCGCGATCATCACCACCGTGGCGATGGCAAGCACGCTCACCAGGGCGAAGGCGGTGCGCCAGCTCAACTGCTGTCCGAGCCAGGTGGTCAGCGGATTGCCGACCAGGATCGCCACCGACAGGCCGAGCAGCACCTTGGACATTGCCGCGCCGCGCTGCGCCGGCGGGCTGATCGCTGCGGCCACCAGCATCGCCACGCCGAAGTAGGCGCCGTGCGGCAGACCGGCCACGAAGCGGGCCAGCAGCATCGTGCTGTAGTTCGGGGCCAGCGCGCTGGCCAGGTTGCCCACCGCGTAGAAGGCCATCAGGGCCAGCAGCAGGCTGCGCCGCGCATAGCCGGCGCCGGCGAAGGCCAGCACCGGGGCGCCGACCACCACGCCGATGGCATAGGCGCTGATCAAATGACCGACCTGCGTCTCGCTGATCGACAACCCGCGGCTGATCTCCAGCATCAGGCCCATGCTGGCGAACTCGCTCGTCCCGATGGCAAAACCGCCCAACGACAGGGCCAGCAGGATGAAAGTGCGCTGACGCGGGGTCAGGCGCGCGGCCAAGGGAACGGGGGAGGGGCTCATACGGGCGGAATGTGGGACAGGTTCGGTCGGCTATTGTACTGCTGCGCCGCAGCATGAGCGCTGTGCACCATGGAATGCTGTGGTCCGCCCGCCCTGAAGCGGCCCCCAGCGCGAGGAGCGCGCGGGCGCAGCGCTGCGTCCACCGGCTGCCGCCGCGGCCGAGGGGCTCAGGGATAGCGCCGGGCCAGCGGGATCGGCGTGGCCTCGGGCGCCTCCGGAATCTGGGCGCGTGGCCCGTAGGCAAGCAGTTCGTTGGTCCTTTTCTGCTCGGCCAGGATCTCCCGCAACAGCCCCTTGATCCCGAACACCGCGAACGGCACCAGCAGCCAGATGACCGCCATCACTCCCATCAACAGTCCCCACAACAGGCTCGCGGTCTGCATACGTGCTCCTTCCCTGACGTCGATGCGGAGCAACCCTCCGCGCAACCTGCAAGCCTAGCCGGTGGAGATGGCAGTTTGCAGCACCACAGGGTGTCGCCCGGCCAGAGTTGCACTTGACGTGACACCGCCGCTAGGCTGGGTCCGGTCGCGCCGTGTCTCCGGTGCGGCCAGGCACGCTCCTTCCAGCTGGGGTCCTTGCATGCGTTCGTTGCCCCAGGCAGGTCCTTTCCGGCGGTCGCTGCTGATCGCCCTGGTCGTTTTTCTTGCCGCAGGATGCCAATCCACCATGAGTTCCCCGGCCCAGGCCGCGACATCGCCCCCGGCGGCAGGCAACAGCGTCCCGCTGCGCTTTGTCCAGCACAACGTCGACGCGCACTGCTATGACACGCTCACCTGCAGTGTGGTCTACGCAGGCGATGAGCTCACTCGCAGCCACCTCGACACCCCCTCGCCAGCGGCCACCGATGGCCACCGCGACCGCTGGGGGTTTGCCAGCCACATCGGCGTGCGCAACTTCCCGCCGCCGGCGCAGCTGCGCTGGACGTCCAAAGATGGCAGCCAGCATCAGGCAGAGGTGGACATCGGCGCGATCTTCGCCGACCAGAAGGTGCTGCACCGCGTGCCGGGGGAGGAGATCCCTGACGGTGCCTTCGTCGGCCCGGCCGGCGAGCCCAGCATCTTCATTGAAGTGGACGACCGCACCGTGCGGGTGTTCATGAAAATGTTCATTCCCACCCGCAGCTTGCAGGTGGCGGGCAACCCGGACAGTGACTTCCGCGCCGATCTGATCGAAGCGTGGCACCGGACCTACTAAAGCACGGGGCAGGGATATGCCAGACGACAAACATGGAATCGGCCGCGACGGCCTGCGCGAGGATGGGGTATCGCATTACCCGGCCGACGCCGCCCGGCTGCAGAGCTACACCGACGCCCGCCGGGCATTGGGCACCCTGCAGGTGCCTGTCCTGCTGCACGTCGGTGATCCCCATGAACGCCTGTATGTCGCCGCCTTCGACGGCACCGGCAGCGACGCCGACAAGGATCCCGGGCATGCCACCAACGTGGCCCGTATCCGCGACCAGGTCCAGGCGCTCAACGAATCGGGGCAGACCCAGGTGCGCGCCGGCTACGTCGCCGGCCCCGGCACCCAGGACAACCTGATCGACCGTGCCTGGGATGGCGCCCGCGGCCACACCTACGACGAGCGCCTGGAGCAGATGTACCGGCAGTTCATCGAGCAGGCCAAGCAGTGGCGTGCTGACGACCCGCAGGTGCAGATCCGCGTCGCCGACATCGGCTTCAGCCGCGGTGCCGAGCAGGCGGCCGGCTTCGCCCGGCTGGTGCACGAGCGTGGCATCCAGGACCCCTCCGGCGCGCGCTACACCCGCGATTCGCACGGCCAGATCACCGACGTGCAGTACACCCGGCCGCCGCTGGTGGCACCCGGGCAGGTCGCCCAGGCGGTGGGCCTGTTCGACCCGGTGGGGACCGGCGAGCCGGCGCGCGACCACGACCGGCGCCTGCCCCCGTCGGTGCTGTCCGGCCTGCAGATCATTGCCGACGACGAACGCCGCAGCCTGTTCCGCTCCACCCACATCATCGACCCCGGCCTGTCCGCCGACGGTCGCTTCCTGGGCGTCAGCGTCGCCGGCGCACACGTGGACATCGGCGGCGGCTACCACCGCGACGGCCTCGGGGTCCGTAGTGGCAACCTGATGGTCGACTATCTCAACGGCCTCAGTGACACGCCCCTGCTGCAACGTAAGGCGGAACCGGATGACCCACGTCTCACTGTGGTGCACCGTTCGGAGGAGGGGTCACTGCTTTATCGGCTCGGGTCCAAGGTCGACCGCAGCACGCCGGATGGCTACATCGAACGGCTGGTGCCCAAGGGGCAGGTCGACAAGGTCGAAGACCCCTACAACGCCGAAGCGGTCGATCCGCACCTGCGTGCACGCTTCCCATCGCGGGCCGTACCGATTGCGGCCGGGCAGGACCAGCCGGTTGCGGCGGTGCCGCCGGGTCCGGGACATCCGGATCGTGCGCTGTACGCTGCCATTCGCGACAGGCTGCCGTCCTCGGTGTCCGACGAACAAGTCATGCATGCCACGGTCCTGGCCAAGGAGAGCGGCGTCACCGCCATCGACCGCCTCCAGGCCCAGATCCATGACGGCCACGCATTCGTCTCACAGACCTTTCCGCCGGGCTACCGGATCAGCATGGATCTGTCAGAAGCCGTGCCAGACCTGGCGACATCACTGCAGCGATCCCACGCATTGGATGCTGCCTTGCTCCCCCCATCCGACGCGCAGCCCCACCGCGAGTTCTCCCGATGAGCGGCGCCGACGGAGTTCACAGATTGGGGCAGCCCCTGCCAATCTTCACATGGCCTTCATCAGATTTTTCTGATTGGCATCACGTGCTGCTTCGCTTAGCATGCGCGCCAAGGTCCTTGGCCGGGGAGCATCGCTGATGGTCGAGTATCCGCATCCACTGCAGTCCAGAGGGCGCTATCAACTGGTGGCCCTGACAAATTCACCGGTGTACAGTCCGGCGGATGTGTTCGGCTTCGCCGTGCTCACCTCTGAAGGGGCCAGGATCACCGAGGTCGTGTCGCTCGACGATGCGCACAGTCAGTGGGAGCGGTTGCTGGCGAAGGATGAAGCGGTAAGCGTGGAAGACGAAATCGTAGAAAAGCGCACGACATCGCGAAAGCGTCGGCGCTAGTCGTAGCGTCCTTGGGGGACGCATCATGGAGGATTGGGGATTGTCCACGCAGAAGATCGTTGTCGCCGCAGGGCTGACCCTGGTGACCGTGCTTGCCGGCTATTGCTTTGCCGGGTATCTCACCCTGCTGCTGCTCGGGCTGGATACCGCGCTGTTCAAGTGGAACACGTACTACCAGTATGTGCAGGCCCTGGACCAGCCGGCGGTGGCCCCCTATGTGACCAAGATCAAGCTCGGCGGCGTGCTTGGCTTCGGCCTGCCGTTGCTGCTGTACCTGGTCGTGATGTTCCTGGTGTTCAAGCCGAAGAAGAAGTCGCTGCACGGCGATGCGCGCTTCGCGGCGGCCGCCGATCTGGCCAAGCACGGCCTGTTCAAGAAGACCGACAACGGCATCGTGGTCGGCAGCTTCGGCGGCAAGCTGGTGCGGCTCAGTGGCCAGCAGTTCGTGATCCTCGCCGCGCCGACCCGCTCGGGCAAGGGCGTGGGCGTGGTCATCCCGAACCTGCTGGAATACGGCGAATCGGTGGTGGTGCTGGACATCAAGCAGGAGAACTTCGACCTCACCAGCGGCTGGCGCGCCAGCCAGGGGCAGGAAGTGTTCCTGTTCAACCCCTTCGCCGAAGACCGCCGCACCCATCGCTGGAACCCGCTCAGCTACGTGTCCGATGACCCCGCGTTCCGCGTGTCGGAGCTGATGAGCATCGCCGCGATGCTGTATCCGGACGGCTCGGACGACCAGAAGTTCTGGGTCAGCCAGGCGCGCAATGCGTTCATGGCCTTCAGCCTGTACCTGTTCGAGAACTGGGACGACGAGCGCCGCATGGGCTTCCCGGGCGGGCAGGGCACGCCCACGCTGGGGGCGCTGTTCCGCCTGTCCACCGGCGACGGCAGCGACCTGAAAAAGTACCTCAAGGCCTTGTCCGGTCAGCGTTTCCTGAGCAGCAACGCCAAGTCGGCGTTCGCCAACATGCTGTCCCAGGCCGATGAGACCTTCGCCTCGATCATGGGCACCTTCAAGGAACCGCTCAACGCCTGGATCAACCCGGTGCTGGACAAGGCCACCAGCGACAACGACTTCCTGCTCACCGACCTGCGCAAGAAGAAGATGACCATCTACATCGGCATCCAGCCCAACAAGCTGGCCGAGAGCCGCCTGATCATCAACCTGTTCTTCAGCCAGATCATCAACCTCAACACCAAGGAACTGCCCAAGTCCAACCMGGACCTGAAGTACCAGGTGCTGCTGCTGATGGACGAATTCACCGCCATCGGCAAGGTCGACATCATCGCCTCGGCGGTGTCCTACATGGCCGGCTACAACGTGCGCCTGCTGCCGATCATCCAGTCGATGGCCCAGCTGGACGCCACCTACGGCCGCGACGTCTCGCGCACCATCATCACCAACCACGCGCTGCAGATCCTCTATGCGCCACGTGAGCAGCAGGATGCCAACGACTACTCGGAGATGCTCGGGTACACGACGATCCGCAAGAAGAACGTCACCCATGCCCGTGAGAAGACCCACAACTTCACCGAAGAGCGGCGCGCGCTGATGCTGCCGCAGGAGTTGAAGGCCATGGGCAACGATCATGAGGTCTTCCTGTACGAGGGCATCCCGCACCCGGTCAAGTGCGACAAGATCAAGTACTACAAGGACCGCTATTTCACCTCGCGGTTGCTCCCCAAGACCACCGTACCAAATCTTCAGATATGACCAAGTACGCGTGAAGACGTGTGATGTGCGTCAAGGTTTCGACAATTTCAGACAGTTTTTGTTTATTCTTTGACACTGGATTGACGCGTAGGTGTGGCATCGTATTTGTGATGGCCGTTCTATGCGGTGTGAAAAATTCGTTTTTTAGTACGGCGTCGTAGACACGGCGCTGAAGCAGTTGCCAAGGGGAACATGGACGGCTTTTCTCGAATTGGACGTGATGTTGGTGCCGAAGTGAGGCGACGGGGCCGGGCAAGTTGTCCGGGACGCCTTCACATCGAGACGTGCAGCCACGGGCTGCAGGGGCGGGGCGGGGGCCCGGTCGCATCATCCACCGATGATGCTCGGCTGCATCTGCAATCGATACCTGCACGCTCGGCGTAACCCGCCGGCGTCGGTTGTCGTTGCTCCAATTCCAGTAGATCCGCTATTCCGTACGTCAAAGGGAAGTCCGTATGAAGCATCCGCATATCTCAAAGGGTTTCATCGCCGTTGCCGCCGTTGTGATGCTGGCCGGCTGTGCCACCAAGCCGGCGCCGGATATCGGTGGCCGCTGGAAGCCGGTGAACCGTTTTGCCAGCACCACGATGGAAATTCCGCTGTACACCAGCTACGTGTACCAGGCCACGCCGATGGACGGCACCCTCAAGACCATGCTCGAGCGCTGGGCCAAGGATTCGGGGATGACCCTGGATTACCGCATCAGCTCCGATTACACGCTGTACGGCGTGGTCTCCACGATCAGCACCACCAATCCGCAGCAGGCCGTGATCGACCTGAGCAGCGCCTATTCGGCGCAGGGTGTGTCGGTGTCCATCGTCGGCAACCAGATCGTGGTGCAGAGCGTGGCCTCGAGCGTGTCCCAGGTCGGCGCCGATGCGTCGCACGGCAGTTGATGGTCTCGTTCCAACGCTGATGTGAGGTGCCCGGCGCAATGCGCCGGGGTGCCATGCCCTTTGATGTTCCAGCAGTACGGATGAATTCCATGTTCCGAAAGAAGGACGCAGGCAACAGCCCGAAAGTCGACCAGGCCGTCGCGAAGGCGGTGAGCTACGAGTTGACTGTCGCAGACATGGCGCGCCGCAGCGAACGTCGTGCCTGGTGGGTGGCGGGTGCTTCGCTGGTGATGTCCCTTGCCCTGGCCGGTGGCTATTACTACATGCTGCCGTTGAAGGAGAAGGTGCCGTTCCTGGTGATGGCCGATGCGTATACCGGCAATGCCACGGTGGCGCGTCTCAGTGGCAATTTTGGTGCCCAGAGCATCACCGCCAATGAGGCCATCAACCGGAGCAATGTTGCCCAATACGTTCTGGCGCGCGAATCGTTCGATTCGGCGGTGATGGGGCTGCGCGACTGGGATCTGGTGTTCACCATGTCCTCCGAGCCGGTTGCCGCCAGCCAGCGCCAGCGGTACGCGAACAACAACCCGCAGAATCCGGTCTTCGTCTATGGGACCAGCAAGGCGATCCGGGTGAAGATCCTGAGCATCACGCCGCTCGGTGCCGAGCCGAACGGCAGCTTCAAGGGTGCTTCGGTACGCATCCAGCGCAGTCTGCTGGACAAACGCACGGCAGTGTCGCAGTTCCTGGACAACCAGCTGGTGACCATGCGCTTTGAGTACCGCACCAATCTTGCACTGTCTGAACAGGATCGCGTGCTGAACCCTCTGGCGTTCCAGGTCACCGAGTACCGCGTCGACAACGATTACGCACGCGGAGTTCCGGTGCCGGACGACGCGGCGATGGCCAGTCAATCGGCGCAGGCCGCGCTGGCCAACCAGGCTGCGCAGGCCGCAGCATACGATCCGAACAATCCGGCTGCGGCCACCGTGATCGACCCGGTGACCGGTCAGCCGGTTGCGGCACCCGTGCCGGTCCCGCCGACACCTGGGCAGATGGTGCCCGGGCAGGCTGTGCCCGGCCAACCGATGCAACAAGGCGTCCCGGGGCAGCTCGCGCCGGGACAAGCGATACCAGGACAAGTCGCGCCGCGGCAGCCGGCTCAAATGCCGGGCCAACGTGTTTCCACCGGAACTGCTGAGGGAGCAAGCAACCGATGAGTAGTAGCAAAGTTTGGTGGGCCGCGTTGGCCCTGTTGCCGATGCTGTCGGCGTTCTCTGCTCCGGTAGCGGCGCAGGCGGTTGACCAGTATGAGTATGAGAAAGACCGCATCTATCCGGTCCGTACAGGCTTGGGTCTGACCACTCAGATCGAGCTCAGCCCCAACGAGAAGATCCTGGACTACAGCACTGGCTTCAGCAACGGCTGGGAGCTGACCCGTCGCGAGAACGTGTTCTACCTCAAGCCGAAGAATGTTGACGTGGATACCAACATGATGGTGCGCACGGAGACCCATTCGTACATCTTCGAACTCAAGGTGGTTGCAACCGACTGGCGCCAGCTTGAACAGGCGCGTCGCGCAGGCGTGCAGTACAAGATCGCTTTCAGCTATCCCAGCGATACCGAATTCGGCACGGCGCAACAGGCCGTCGAAGAGGAGGTCAAGCCGCTGTTGAGTGCGGAACTGGCCAAGGATCGTCAGTACAACTTCGACTATTCCTACTCGACCCGCAGGGCGAAGAAGATGGGCTGGTTGATTCCGGTCAACGCCTACGACGATGGACGTTTTACCTATCTGAAGCTGCCGGCGTCGCCGGAGTACAAGACCGGCATTTTCCCGGCGGTGTTCGGCCGTGAGACCGAGTACGGCGAAGATTTCGTGGTCAACACCACGGTTGAGGGCAACTCTCTCATCGTGCACGGAACCTACCCCTACCTGGTCATCCGCCACGGTGATGATGTCGTCGGTCTGCGAAGGAACGTGAAGAAATGAGCCAGCACAACATTCCCGGCAACGAGCCGAACAACGGACATGACGACCAGCGCTACAACGCTGGCAATGGGCCGGATGAAACTCCGAACAACCCGTATTACGGCAGGAGCCAGGCTGAGCAGGCACCGAACCTGGATGCGGGCGCACCTCAGCTGCGGTCGTCCGAAGAGCAGCGCCTGAATCGCAAAGCACTGCTGTTCCTCGGCGGCATCCTGGTGCTTATCATTGCCATGGGTTTCCTCCTGCTGCGGAAGTCCAGCAGCGATTCGGACGCGCCGACCAAGCTCAATGAGACTGCACGCGTTTCCACGCCGGAGCTGCCGACCGTAGCACCCACGCAGGCCCCGCCGACGATGGCTGAGCCGATTCCGATGATTCCGCCGCTGCCAACCGAGCCGCGCGGCCCCATTCGGCCTGATTCGGATCTCGGGCAGGCGATGTCCGCTCCCCAGGTGGAACGCGGCCCTACGCTGCTTGATCGCCGCATAAGCGGTGGCGGCGGTGTGTCCGATGGTCAGTCCGGTGAGGGCGGCAGCGCTGGCGGTATGGACGAGTACACCCGCGCGATGCTGGCGCAGATGAGTGCAAACAGCCAGCCGCAACAGCCGCAGCAGCAGAAAACGCGTCGCGGTCCGGATGTGGAGGATGTGTCCAACGCATCCTTCATCCGCAGCCCGGACGCACTGCTTGTACGCGGCACGTATCTGCGATGCGTGCTCGAAACCCGCATCATCACTGACGTCGCGGGCTACACCTCGTGCCTGCTGACCGAACCGGTGTACTCGATCAACGGCCGCAGCCTGCTGCTGCCCAAGGGTTCGAAGATCTACGGTGCGTATGGTGGCGGCCCGACCGGTGAGCGCGTCGAGGTGATCTGGGATCGCATCACCACGCCGAACGGCATCGATGTAGCCATGTCCAGCCCGGGCATCGACCAGCTCGGCGGTGCGGGCCATCCAGGTCAATACAGTGCGCACTGGGGCAGTCGCATCGCCTCGGCGCTGATGATCAGCCTGATCGCCGACGCCTTCAAGTACGCCGCCGCCGAGCACGGACCGGAAACCACCACGGTCACTGGCAGCGGTCTGGCCGTGCAATCGCCGTACGAAAGCGCCACTGCGCGCAGCATGGAACGCCTGGCCAACGAAGCAATGAGCCAGCGCCGCCCGCCCACCGTTACCATCAACCAAGGCACCGTGGTCAGTGTCTATGTGGCAAAGGACGTCGATTTCAGCGACGTGCTGCCGCAGCGCCGCTGACCCTCTGGATCAACCATGGACGCCGAAGTGGCCCCTGTCGCCGATGTTTCCAGTGAATTCCTGAGATACCAGTACGAGGTCTTGGGCATTCACCAGTACATGACCTCGCCCGATGTGACGGAAATCTGTATCAACCGTCCGGGCGAGGTGTACCTGGAAACCAATGCTGGTTGGCAGCGTGTGGAAGTTCCCACGCTGACCTTCGAGCGTGCGCGTCAGTTCTGCACGGCCGTGGTCAACGAGAGCAACACCGGGCAGCGCATCACCGATGCCGATCCGGTGGTGTCACTGACGTTCCCGACCGGACAGCGTGCCCAGTTCGTGATCCCGCCGGCGTGCGATGCCGGCAAGGTGTCGATCACCATCCGCCTGCCGTCCAAGCACACCAAGACGCTTGAGCAGTATCAGAGCGATGGGTTCTTCAACCAGATCCTGGAGCAGGGCGCCGGGCTGAGCGAGCAGGACAGCGAGTTGGTCGAGCTGCGGCAGTCACGCAACTATGCCGAGTTCTTCCGGCGTGCGGTGATGTACCGCAAGAACATCGTGGTGTCCGGCGCGACCGGCAGTGGCAAGACCACCTTCATGAAATCGCTGGTCAACCACATTCCGGCCAGCGAGCGCCTGGTGACCATCGAGGATGCGCGCGAGCTGTTCATCAGCCAGCCCAACGTGGTTCACCTGCTGTACTCGAAGGGTGGGCAGAGCGCCAGCAATGTCACCGCCAAGAGCTGCATGGAGGCGTGCCTGCGCATGAAGCCCGAGCGCATCATCCTGGCCGAGCTGCGCGGCGATGAGGCGTTCTACTTCATCCGCAACTGCGCGTCCGGCCACCCCGGATCGATCACCAGCTGCCATGCCGGCAGCCCGGAGCAGACCTGGGACCAGCTTGCCTTGATGGTCAAGGCGTCTTCTGAAGGCTCCGGTCTGGAGTTTGCCGTGATCAAGCGCCTGTTGATGATGACCATCGACATCGTGGTGCACATCAAGGCTCACGCCGGCAGTCGCTACATCACCGGCATCGATTTCAGTCCCGAGCGCGCCTTGGCGCAGGCAGGATGAGATGGTCATCATGACTTTCAAAAATCTGAATATGGATTTCACGCAGGCCGAAGCCTTGCATCCCTACGTTGGACATGTGGCTTGTCACCTGTCGTCCGCATGGAGGTTGGACTGATGTTGCCCGGACTGGAAGCGCTGGCGTGTCCTGAAATGGCCGTGTCCATGGATGTCATGCAGCACGTGATCAATGTTGAATCCTCGCGCAACCCGTACGCGATCGGCGTTGTCGGTGGTGCGCTCGTTCGTCAGCCCAAGCAGCTTGACGAGGCGTTGGCGACGGTGCGCATGCTTGAAGAGAAGGGCTACAACTTCTCCATCGGGCTGGCCCAGGTCAACCGCTACAACCTTGCCAAGTACGGTCTGGATTCCTACGAGAAAGCGTTCCAGCAGTGCCCGAACCTGCAGGCCGGCTCGAAGATCCTGGCTGAGTGCTACGGGCGTTCAGGCCAGGACTGGGGCAAGTCGTTCAGTTGCTACTACTCCGGCAATTTCACTACGGGTTTCCGCCACGGCTATGTGCAGAAGGTGTTCGCTTCGATAGCGCGCCAGCGCGGCAGCCAGGTGGCCGCCAATGGTGCAGTGGCTCCGATCGATGTCGTCAGTCGTTCGCAGCGACGTGTCGTGGACGTCGCCCACCATCCGCAAGTCAGCTCGCCTGCCCAGGCGGTGATGAGTGCCCGCATTGCGCCGGAGATTGTGCCGGCAGCGCGTGCATATGCCCAGGCAGCGCTGGACCCGGCGCGCGCCTATGAGGTGTATCCGTCCACCGGCGCCATGGTGCGCGGTGGCCTGACCAGGACGGCGGATGCGGCACTGTCGCGGGTCGTCATGGGGGCCCTCGATCACGCCTTGCCAGCGCAGGCTGCCATGCCGTCACCCATTGCGGCCCCCGAGCTTCCAAGCCAGGAGGCGCCGCCGTCCGGAGGGCCGGTTGTGGTGCGCCCGTGGAGCGAAAGAAATACACCCCAGGCAGTTCCCGCGCCGGCCGTTACGGCTCCGCGGCCGCCTGTACAGAACATCCCTGCTGGGGATGCAGCCTTCGTGTTCTGACGAAGTCGTCGCACGGCCAGCCACCCGGCGCGGCCGATTCAGTTGTGTTTGACCATCAACAAGGAAATCACCAATGAAGCGTACCAATCTCGATCTGACCCAGACCCAGCGCACGCTGAAGACCATGCTGATGGCTGTCGCCTTCGTTGCCATGGCGGTCGTGCCGGACGTGTTTGCCCAGGGCACCAACTTCGGCGGCACGGATGAAAAAGTCTGCGGCTTCTTCACCAACATCAACGGTCTGCTCAACATCGCCTCGATCGCGGTGGTCACCATTGCGGTTATTTTTGCCGGCTATCAGATCGCCTTCGCGCACAAGCGCATCGGTGACGTCGCCCCGATCCTGATCGGCGGCCTCCTGATCGGTGCCGCTGGCCAGATCGCCAAGATGCTGCTCGGCGATTCCTCGAGCTCCAACTGCGGTGGCAGCGCTGCTGCCGCTCTGTACAACGCAGTCCAGTACTACAGTGCATAAGAACGTGCTGTTCCGGGGCTGCACACGCCCGGCCATGTTTCTGGGCGTGCCCTACGTCCCGTTCTTCCTGGTTGCAGGTGGCCTGTTGCTGCTCAGCATGTACTTCGACATGCGGCTGCTGGTCACCATTCCGATCGCCATTTTCGTCATGCGGCATATGGCCAAGCGCGACGAAATGATCTTCCGGCTGATCGGTCTGCGTCTGCAGTTCAAGTTCAAGGCGCGGAACCTACAGGACCATGACGGGATGTGGGTGTTCACGCCCAATCACTACCGCGACAAACAGCCGCCGTCGGTCTGAGGCGTCAGGCAGCACGCTGGGCAGGCGATCCATCTCGCCTGCCCAGTCCAGGCAAGAGCTCCACCTCCGCAGCATCTTCATTGGAAGCAGGCATGTTCAGTCCCGATACGTCGATCAGCGAATTCATTCCCCTGTCGTCCCATGTGGCGCCGACGGTCGTCAAGACCACGGGTGGCGATTTCCTGTTGACCTGGCACTTGGAAGGGCTTCCTTTCGTTGGGCGCGAGGATTGGGAGCTGGAGCACAAACACAACACGTTCAACCGGCTCTTGCAGACGCTACGCGCGCCAGACTTCGTCAACGTGGCTTTCTGGGTGCACGATATTCGCCGCAGGCGCCAGCTCAAGGCGCGCAGCCAGTTTGGTCAGCGTTTCAATCAGGATGTGTCCGACCAGTACATGGGCATGCTGTCTTCGCAGCGCATCATGCAGAACGAGCTGTACCTGACCATGCTCTACCGCCCTGTGGTGGCGGGCAAGCGGATGATGGACAAATCGTCCAACGTGACCAAGCTGCAGGCAGAACAGGACCAGGCCATTGCGACCCTGCTGGAAATGGCGGGCAACGTCGAGGCGGTCATTCGCGACTACGCCCCGTATCGCATGGGCATGTACGAGGCCAAGAACGGTCAAGTTTTCTCCGAAACGCTGGAGTTCTTCGGGTATCTCCTCAACCGGATCGATGAGCCGGTGCCGGTGTTGAGTGCCCCGGTGAAGGACTATCTGCCGGTCAGCCGGCACATGTTCTCCGCCAAAACCGGCGATTTCGTCGTCAGTACGCCCAACGGTGTGAACCACTTCGGCGCCATCCTCAACATCAAGGAGTACGCCGAGGGAACCTATCCTGGCGTGCTCAATGGGTTGAAGTATCTCGATTTCGAGTACGTCATCACCCATTCGTTCAGTCCGATGGGGCGACAGGATGCCCTCAAGGTGCTCGACCGTACCAAGGGCATGATGATCTCTTCAGGCGACAAGGCCGTCAGCCAGATCATCGAGCTCGACCAGGCCATGGACCAGTTGTCGTCGGGTAATTTCGTCCTGGGTGAGTATCACTTTCTGATGGCGGTCTATGCGGACAACCAGGAAAAACTCTCGGGCAACATCGCCGCCACCCGCGCCGAGCTGTCCAACGCGGGTTTCGTGTCGACCAAGGAAGATCTCGCTGTCACCTCGGCGTTCTACTCCCAGCTGCCTGGCAACTGGCGCTTCCGTACGCGCCTGGCCAGTGTGAGTTCGCTGAATTTCCTCGGCCTGTCACCCCTGCATAACTTCGCTACCGGCAAGCAGCACAACAACCCGTGGGGCGACTGCGTTACCACGTTGCAGACCACCAACGGGCAGCCGTACTACTTCAATTTCCACGCGACCCACCCCTCGGAAAACTCACTGGGTGAGAAGGCGATTGCCAACACGATGGTGATCGGTAAGTCCGGCACCGGTAAGACCGCGCTGATCAACTTCCTGCTCAGCCAGGTGCAGAAATACGATCCGTCGCCGACCATCTTCTTCTTCGACAAGGACCGTGGCGCGGAGATTTTCGTGCGCGCCTGTGGCGGGAATTACCTGGCGTTGGATAACGGTCAAGCCACCGGCTTCAACC
>NZ_JBFULB010000015.1:0-27787 GCF_056400545.1 Stenotrophomonas sp. P5_A8
CACAGGCGCGGGTCATCGAAGAACTGGCCGGTCGGGTAGCGGTTGCCCAGGGTGAAGGCGAAGCCGTCGTAGCTCAGCGTGCGGGAGATGGTGGCATCGGTCAGCCAGTCACCGACCTGGTTGCTCATGCCCAGGCTGAACTGGTCGGAGTACGGCACCTTCAGGTTGTTGTTCAGCAGATCCACTTCCAGGCCGGCATTGCTGGTCGAACCGACCAGCGACTGCAGGTTGCCGATACCGTTGAGCAGGTTCGGGTTCCAGTCATAGCAGGCAGCCTGGCCGTTGAGGCAGCTGCCGGTGGCCGGGTTGCGGAAGTAGACGGTCGGCTGAGGCAGGGCCAGCTTGGTGGTTTCCAGCTGCAGGTTGTCGAACAGGTCGCGGTCATACGAACGACCGGCACCACCGTGGATCACGTGCTGCTCGTCGGCGTTGATGTCATACGAGAAGCCCAGGCGCGGCTGCCAGGCATCCTTGAACGCCTTGCGGTTGTGGCCGTTGCTGATGTAGTTGCTGATGTCCAGCCCGCCCAGCGCCAGCGTATCGGCGAAGGTCTGGCCAGCGGCAGCGCGCGGGTCCTGCGAGTAGATCGCATCGACCACGGCCTGCGGGGTCACGAAGTCCAGGTAGGCCGGGGTCTTTTCGTAGTCCCAGCGCAGGCCGATGTTCAGCTGCAGGTGGTCGTTGACCTGCCAGTCGTCCTGGATGAACAGGCCGATCTGCTTGGACTTCGAACGCACTTCGCCGGACACGCCCGTTACGCCGTTCACCGGCTTGACGAACTGCGCCTTGTACGGGATGTCGGACGGGAAGTCCGGATCGCCCAGCGAGTAGGTGAACTGCGGATTGATCTGCGCCGCATCGGAGGCGTACAGGTCGATCTGCTTGTACTTGGCGCCCATCTTGATGGTGTGGTCACCGGCCCACTGGATGCCATCCAGGGTCAGGTTGTCCTCAATCGCCCAGCCCTTCTGGCCCTTCACCTGCGAATCCAGCGCCGAGGCGCCACCGATCTTCACCAGGGTACGGTCTTCGGTGCCGTCCGGCGCGGTGTAGGTGAAGCCGTTGCCCAGGGTCAGCGGGGTCGGGTTGTTGAACGAATCTTCATGGGTGAGCATCATTTCGTTGTAGTAACGCTCGCCGCTGTGGTTCCAGCGCAGCGCGTAACGACGGTCGGTGTTCACCACTTCACGGCCGGCTTCCGGCGCGGTCTGACCACTGAACTGCTGCTGGGTCTCGTCGCGGTCCTGGAAGCTCAGCTCGATGCGATCGTTGTCGGTCGGCTCGAAGTCGATCTTGGCGAAGATCAGGTCCTGCTCGAACGGCTGGCTGGCCGGGCCGAGGCCGGCGGCGGCGTCTGCCGGCAGCAGGCCGACGCGGTTGGTGACCGAGCCTTCCGGCGCGATGGTGACCGGCAGGTCGAAGCGCTTGGCTTCATAGGTCACGAAGAAGTGGGCCTTGTCCTGGATGATCGGGCCACCCAATGCAAAACCATATTCCTTCTCGGCCGACGCCTCCTTGGTCTGGCCAGCCTGACGCTCGGCCGGGGTCTTGGCGCGCATGTCTTCGTTGGTGTAACGGTAGAAGGTTTCACCCTTGAACTCGTTGGTACCGGACTTGGTCGCCGCGGTCACGGCCGCGCTGGACACCTGGCCATACTCGGCCTTGTAGTTGCCGCTGATGACCTTGTATTCGCCGATGGCCAGCTGCGGGAACGGGTTGCCGGCGCTGCCGGACTGGCCGGCCACGCCGCCGCCCTTGACGTAGCTCTTCTGGCCCACGCCGTCGATGTAGACATTGGTGCCGTCGGCATTGGTGGCACCGCCGCGCAGCGAGGTGTTGCCCTTGGCATCACGGGTGAAGATCAAGCCCGGGACCGCGTCGGCGAATTCCAGGAAGTTGCGCGACACCTGCGGGGTGGTCTGGATCTGCTGCAGGCTCACCGTCTTGCCCACTTCGGAGGTACGCACTTCCTGCAGCAGGGTCGGTGCAACGACGTTGACCGTGTCCAGGTTGGTGGCGTTGGCGGTGCTGCCGTTGGCCGGCGCGCCGCCGAAGTTCAGGGTCGCGGTCGAGGCCACGGTCACCGTCACCTTCTGGGTCTGGCCATTGGCCACGACGTCGTAGGTGCCCGGATCCAGGCCCATCAGCGAGTAGCTGCCGTCGGCGCGGGTGGTCGCGCGACGCACGGTGCCGCTGGCCAGGTTGGTCGCGGTCACTTCGGTGCCGGCGTCGGCCTGGGCAACCTGGCCGCGCAGCGAGGAGGTGGCCGACTGCGCCATCAGGCTCGGGGCGGCGCCCAGCATCAGGCAGGTGACCAAGGCGCTCGTCAGCAGGCTGCGAGCCGGCGTGCGATTGCGGTGATTGGAATACGTCATGTAAATCTCCGGGTGGTGGTGGCCGTCTTTGCGGCCCCTGTCGTTTTTTTATTACGTGGTTTTAATGCGCCACGACCAACGGTCGTGACCTACGGCTCGTTTCTGGGCTTGCTTGAGTCACGCACGATCAGGCTCGGTACAAGCGTCTGCTTGTCGCCGGCCGCTTCCGTGTTGTTGCTGTCCATCAACTGCAACAGACGCGTCATCGCCTTATCGCCGAGGTCGGCGATACTCACCTGCATCGTGGTCAACGATGGGTGAACGAAACGCGCCAGCGGAATGTCATCGAAGCCCGCCAGGGCGACATCGGCCGGTACCCGCACGCCTGCCTGCGCGAACGCATACAGACACCCCAGCGCCATCATGTCGTTGGCGGCGAACACCGCATCGGGCAGCGCACCGGCTGCCAGCAACTCCTGTCCGGCGCGATGGCCGGAGGCTTCGTCAAAGTCACCGGGCAACTCGATCCCTGCCGCATCCGCGCCGAAGGCGGACAACGCATCGCGGAAACCGCGCAGACGTTCGCGGGCATCGAAGTTGAGATCCGGACCAGAAATGAACGCGATGCGGCGGTGGCCGACATCGAGCAGATGGCGGGTCATCGCCATCGCGCCGGCATGGTCATCGATGCTCAGCACCGGATGATCCTGCTCGGGCAGATAGGTGTTGATCAGCACCGTCGGCAGCGACTGCGGCAGGTTGTCGGTCAGGAACCCGGGGCTTTCCGCATACGGGGACAGCACCAGCAGGCCGTCGACCCGGCCACGCATCGCGCGCAGCGCCGCACCCTGCTGCTCCTGGTCGCCGTGGTAGCTGGACACCAGCAGGTGCTGGCGACGCTCACGGGCGACCCCGTCGATGCCGCGCATCAACTCGGAGAAGAACTCGCCGTACAGGTCCGGCAGGACCACGCCAATGGTGTTGGTGCGCCGGCTGCTCAGGCTGCGGGCCGCCGCATGCGGGGTATAGCGCAGACGCGCAGCCACCTCCAGCACCAGCTTGCGCACCGGTTCGGCGACATTTTCGTGTCCATTGAGCGCACGCGAGACCGTGGCCACGGAGACCCGGGCTTCGCGGGCTACATCTTTGATTGTGATGGCTGCCTTGTTCACTTCGCCGCCCTCCACGGCTTAGAGATCTGGGGCTTGGCGCGGAATGTAAGCGTTTTCAATCCTGAATGTAAACACTACGTTAGGCCAATGTCGTACGGCGGTAACGCAAACCTGTCCTTGGCGGTCCCTCAGGGGACTCGCCAGGACAAGGCAGGACAAGGGTTTCAGCGGTTTTTGGCCGGGGCCTCGGCACGGATGGACAGCGCATGGATATCGGTGTCCATCATGCTGCCCAAAGCGGCATAGACGGCCCGGTGGCGCGCAAGTGGCAGCGTGCCCTCGAAGGCGGCGCTGACCACATGCACGTTGAAATGGCCGCGACCGTCGCGCGCGCCCTCATGCCCGGCATGGCGGTGGCTGTCGTCCTCCACTTCCAGCAGCTCCGGGTCCAGCGCCTGCTGCAGGGCCGCGCGGATGCGCTCGACCCGGTTCACGGCAGCACCTTGCGGAACGGGCGCACCTGCACGCGGGTGTAGACCCCGGCGGCCACGTACGGATCGGCATCAGCCCAGGCCCGGGCCAGCGCGAGCGAGCCGAATTCGGCGATCACCACGCTGCCGCTGAAGCCGGCCGGGCCCGGGTCCTCGCTGTCGATGGCCGGACACGGCCCGGCCAGCAGCAGGCGGCCCTCATCACGCAGGGCGGTCAAACGGGCCAGATGCGCCTCGCGCACCGACATGCGGGCGGCCAGAACATCGGCGCCGTCATAGCCTTCAATCACATACCACACAGGCAACTCCAGGGTTCAGCTAAACGAACCCGGCGATTCTAGCCCGCCTCGCTGGACACTGCGGGCCTGAACCCGTACTCTTGGATCCATTGCACGTGGCTGGACGCAGCAGCCCCGTCGGCACAAGGCTTCACTGCCACCCGACGACCGACCCGCTGCCCCACACCAGCACACGTAGACGACCTCCTTGTAGTTCTGTCGCTGCCCATCGCGGCGCGCCTTTGTGTTCGAAGTGTGGAACCGCGCCGACCCAGGCGTGTCATGGCCAGCCATCGTACCGCCCGGAATGCTCCGGCTGCGGGCACGGCGCGGCGACCGGTCCGTTGCAATACAGACGTCAACTTGATGACCTCCGAACTCGCGCTCGACGCGAACCCGCAAACCCGGCCGACCGCCCCACAGCAGCAGGAAATGCCGCTGGCTGTAGTGCATGGTCAACCGGTCCTGCAGATTCCGCAGGACCTGTACATCCCGCCGGATGCGCTGGAAGTCATCCTGGATGCGTTCGAAGGTCCGCTGGACCTGCTGCTGTACCTGATCCGCCGGCAGAACCTGGACATCCTGGACATCCCGGTGGCCGAGATCACCCGGCAGTACGTCGAGTACATCAACGTCATGCAGGAGCTGCGCTTCGAACTGGCGGCCGAGTACCTGGTGATGGCGGCGATCCTGGCCGAAGTGAAGTCGCGGATGCTGCTGCCGCGGCCGCCCAGCATCGAGGGCGAGGAAGCCGATCCGCGCGCCGAGCTGGTGCGGCGGCTGCAGGAGTACGAACGTTTCAAGCAGGCAGCCGAGGACATCGACAGCCTGCCCCGCCAGGACCGCGACACCAGCCTGGCCCATGCCTTCGTCCCCGACCGGGCTGCGGTGAAGCTGCCACCGCCGGTGGACCTGAAGGAAATGCTGGTGGCGTTGTACGACGTGCTCAAGCGCGCCGAGCTGTTCACCGGCCACGCGATCAAGCGCGAGGCCCTGAGTGTCCGCCAGCGCATGGGCGATGTGCTGGGCCGGCTGGAAGATGGCCGGTTCTACCGTTTTGAATCGCTGTTCACCGCCGAAGAAGGCAAGCTGGGGGTGCTGGTCACCTTCCTGGCCCTGCTCGAACTGGCCAAGGAACAGCTGCTGGACATCGTCCAGGAAGCACCGCTGGCGCCGATCTACGTCAAATCCCTGGCCGCCGGCAACACCAACGAACCGCTGCAGTTCAACAGCGAGTTCGACGACGCCGACGCCGCCAACGCATCCGACTGAGCACCCGACCCACGCATGGATCAACCGCTGATCAACCGTATCGTCGAAGGCGCGCTGCTGGCGTCCAGCCAGCCGCTGACCCTGGCGCAGCTGCAGGGCCTGTTCCCCGAAGAGGAACCGGCACCGCCGGGCAGCATCGAACGCGCGCTGGAACTGCTGCGCGAGGCCTGCGCCGATCGCGGCGTCGAGCTGGTCGAGGTGGCCTCCGGCTTCCGCTTCCAGGTCACCAACGAGGTCCACGGCTACATCAGCCGGTTGTGGACCGAACGCAAGACCCGCTACACCCGTGCCACCCTGGAAACGCTGGCGCTGATCGCCTATCGCCAGCCGATCACCCGCGGCGAGATCGAGCAGGTGCGCGGCGTGGCGGTGAGCAGCAACATCATCCAGGCCCTGGAAGAGCGCGAATGGATCCGCGTGATCGGCCACCGCGACGTGCCCGGCAAGCCGGCGCTGTTCGGCACCACCAAAGGCTTCCTGGATTACTTCGGGCTCAAGCGCCTGGACGAGCTGCCGCCGCTGTCCGAGTTGCGCGACCTGGGCGAACTGGAACCGCAGCTGCCGCTGGACAACGACGGCCAGCCCGCCGGTCGCCTGGCCGCCGGCGCAGCCACCCCGGAGGGCGCGCTGGATGCCGACGCGGCCAATGACGACACCGACCTGCCACTGGCAGGTGAAGAAGAATCGCAGGACAATTCACCCGTCGGCGCGCAGATCCCTGCCCCCGACGTTGCTGCAGAAACAGATACCGAATTCAACGCGCCGTTGTCGCCCCGCGACGACGACGCTGGAATGACCGCCCCTGATGGCGAACCCGATACCGCGCCGGGAGAGCGCGCGGCGCCCCAGAACGAAACCGAAAACAACGCCGTCGCGAAGACGACCGTGGCTGTTGACGAAGCCGATCCCGAACCAGAGGCCGACGCACCCGTCGCCGGCCGGAGCCAAGTAAATGAGTGACACCCCCCGCAAGCCGTCTTTGAACAAGCTTTCGCTCAAGCGCGAAACCGCCACCGACCAGCCCAAGCTGGAAGAACGCCTGCACAAGGTGCTGGCCCAGGCCGGCCTCGGTTCGCGCCGCGCGCTGGAACAGCGCATCGCCGATGGCCTGGTCAAGGTCAACGGTGAAGTTGCGCAGACCGGCCAGTCGATCAAGAGCGGCGACAAGGTCGAGCTGGACGGCCGTGGCTTCGTGGCCACCGCGCTGACCGAAACCTCGCGCGTGCTGGCCTACAACAAGCCCGAAGGCGAAGTGACCACCCGCGAAGACCCCGAAGGTCGCCCGACCGTGTTCGAAGCGCTGCCTGCCCTCAAGGGCGCGCGCTGGATCGCGATCGGCCGCCTGGACATCAACACCACCGGCCTGCTGCTGGCAACCACCGACGGTGAGCTGGCCAACGCGATGATGCACCCCTCCTACGAGGTCGAGCGCGAGTACGTCGTACGCGTGCGTGCACCGGAAGGCGAAGAGAAGGTGCCGGACAACATCGTCGACCGCCTCGCCCGTGGCGTGGCGCTGGAAGACGGCCCGGCCAAGTTCGACGAGATCGAACTCATCGGCGGCACCGATTCGCACGACTGGTTCCGCGTGGTCGTCAAGGAAGGCCGCAACCGCGAAGTGCGCCGCCTGTGGGAATCGCAGGGCTGCCAGGTCAGCCGCCTCAAGCGCACCCGCTACGGCAAGGTCAGCCTGCCGCGCGAACTGCTGCGTGGCCAGTCGGTCGAACTGCCGGCCAAGCAGGTCGAGGCGCTGCGCGCCGAACTGAAGCTGGAAGAAGGCGCGCCGTCGGCGCTGACCCTGCAGCCGGTGATCGGACAGCGTCGCGCGGCCAAGACCACCGTGCGCGTGTCGCGCGATGGTGCCCGCAGCAATGCCTACGTCAACGGCCACAACTCGGCCGATGAAGGCCGCGAACTGCGTCGTTTCGACAACGTGCGCGAAGAGCGCGGCCGTGGTCGCGGTGGCAAGGGCGGCGGCTTCAAGGGCGGCCTGACGGTCAGCGGCGAAGCGGCGGCCAAGCAGTCGCAGCGTCCGTTCAAGGCGCGCCCGGACAAGGGCAACCGGGCACTTCCCGAAGGCAACCCGGCCGCGTTCCGCAGCTGGTATGTGCCCGACGGTGTGAGCACCGGTCCGAGCGGCCACCGCAATGCCGGCCCCGGCGCAGCCCGTGGTCCCGGCGCACGTGGTCCGGGTGCCGGCGCAGGTGCCGGCGGCCAGGGTCGCCCGTACGGCAAGCCGAAGGGCCCCGGTGGCGCAGGCGGCCCGGGGCGCGGCAGCTATGGCGGCGGCGCTGAAGGCCGTGGTGGCTATGGCGGCGGTGGCGGTGGCGGTGGCGGTGGTTACGGCGGCGAGAATCGCGGCGGCGAAAGCCGTGGCGGCTACGGCGGCCAGGGTCGTCCGGCCGGCGCAGGCGCCGGTGGCAACCGGGGTGGCCAGGGCGGCCAGGGTCCGTCGCGTCACCCCTACGGGCATCCGGGCAATGCCCCGAGCTTCCCGTCCGACCACGCCAATCCGGGCGTCAGCCCCTACGGCAGCGCGCGTCCGGCCGGTAATCGCGGTCCCGGTGGCCCGGGTGGTCCCGGTGGCAACCGCGGTCCGGGTGGTCCGGGCAGCCGGGGCCCGGGTGGCGCCAGTGCACGCGGCCCCGGCGGTCCGGGTGGCAATCGTGGTCCGGGCGGTCCGGGCGGCAACCGTGGGCCGGGCGGTCCCGGTGGTCGCGGTCMCGGCGGCCCGGGCGGTCGTCCCGGCGGCAGCCGGGGTCCGGGCGGCGGCGGTCACCGTGGCGGCGGCCCGCGCGGCGGCTGATCACTGATACGCTGAGATCAAAAAACCCCGGCTTCGGCCGGGGTTTTTTGTGGGGCTGCGCCGCCGAAACGGGTAGAGCCACCCCATGGGTGGCTCCGCGTAATGCCAGACACATCCGGTAGAGCCACCCCATGGGTGGCTGCACGTCATGCCGGACGGTGGTGCAGCCACCCATGGGGTGGCTCTACCGTCAACGGCGCTCGATCGTGAACTTGCCCAGGCCCACGCCCAGGTCCCAGCCCTTGCCGGTACCAGCCAATGCCAGCGACACGTCGCCCTTGGTCATCACCTGCGCGTTGCTGGATTTGTCCGCGCCAGCATGCGCTTCCACCGACGCATAGGAACCGATCAGGTCATCCAGCGAATACGCGCCGGAGAACTTGCCCTTGCCATCGACGATCTTCGACTTGCCCACGGTCAGCCCGCCCCCCTTGACGGTGATCTTCACCGGGATGCGCGCGCCGTTGTCGCAGCTGATGGTGCCGGTACCGGAGGCGGTCTTGTACAGCACCGACCAGCCGGCCAGGTTGTAGTGCAGTTCGCAGTCGATGTTGCCGGCGGCCTGTGCCGCCGGAACCGCGGAGATACCCGCCAGTGCGATCAATGCCAGGGAGAACTTCTTCATGCGATCCGCTCGTACTCAGTGGGTGACGAGGCGAATCTAGCAGCGGCCGCGTATGGCCCGGATGAGGCCACACGCCGCCATCAGGCGACCGTTCAGCCAGCGTCGACTGGACCATCCAGGGTAAACGCGTCGGCATCGAGCATCGCCGGGAAGCGGGCGCGGTGCGCGGCCAGTGCGGCGGACGAAATGGTGGTGGTGACCACCTGCTCCACCTCGCGCACTTCCACCTGCGGCTGGCCGAGGAAATCGATCACCGCGCTGTCGCCGGCGTAATGCAGCGCGTTGCCGTCCACGCCGACCCGGTTGACCGCGGCGACATAGCAGAGGTTCTCGATCGCACGGGCGCGCAGCAGCGTGCGCCACGGATACGCGCGGGCCGAGGGCCAGTTGGCGACGAAGATCTGCAGGTCGAAATCCAGCTCGCCCGGGCGCTCCACGTCGAAGCGGTTGCGGCAGAAGACCGGGAAACGCAGGTCGTAGCAGACCTGCGGGTTGATCCGCCAGCCCTTCCATTCCACGCTCACGCGCTCGCTGCCGGCGGCATAGCGCAGGTGCTCGTTGCCGTAACGGAACAGGTGGCGCTTGTCGTAATGCTGCACCTCTCCGTCCGGGGTGGCCCACAGCAGCCGGTTGTAGACGCCCTGCCCCACGCGCAGCTGCACGCTGCCGGTGACTGCCGCGCCCAGCAATGCCGCCTGCTCGCGGATCCAGGCCACGGTCGGCCCGTCCATGTTTTCGGCCTTGTCGATGGCCTCGTTGGAGAAACCGCTGGTGAAGGTTTCCGGCAGGATCACCAGGTCAGTCTGTCCGGCCAGCGGCGCCAGCAGCGCGCCGTAGTGATCACGGTTGCCGGCCGGATCATGCCAGCGGGTGTCGCCCTGGACCAGGGAGATGCGCAGGTCGCCGCGTTCGATGGCCGCGCCCATCACAGCACCTGCAGGCGTGCGATCGCCGCGTCCAGGGTGGCGTCGTTCTTGGCAAAGCACAGACGGACCAGGCGCTGGCCCTGCGGCGCGGTCTCGTAGAACGGCGACAACGGAATGGCGGCCACGCCCTTTTCAATGGTCAGCCACTTCACGAATTCATGGTCGGGCAGGTCGCTGATCGCCGAATAATCCACCAGCTGGAAGTAACCGCCCGGCACCGACAGCGGGGTCAGCCGGGTGGTCAGCAGCTGCTCGCGGAAACGGTCGCGCTTGGCCTGGTAGAACGCGCCCAGCTCCAGGTGATGTTCGGGCTCGTCACGGATCATCGCGGCGAAGCCGTACTGGGCCGGGCCGAAGCTGGTGAAGGTGTTGTACTGGTGCACCTTGCGGAACTCGGCGCTCATCGCCGGCGGTGCGATCGCGTAGCCGATCTTCCAGCCGGTACAGTGATAGGTCTTGCCAAAGCTGGAGATCACGAACGCGCGCTCGCGCAGTTCCGGGTAGCGCAGTGCCGATTCGTGGCGGCGGACGTCGTAGATGATGTGTTCGTAGACTTCGTCGGAAATCAGGTAGATACCGGTGCCGCGCAGCACGTCGGTCAGCGCCTGCATGTCATCGGCGGTCAGCATCGCCCCGGACGGATTGTGCGGGCTGTTGACCATCAGCAGACGGGTGCGCGGGGTGATCGCCGCGCGCACGCGGTCCCAGTCCACGGCGAAGGTCTGCGGGTCCAGCGGCACATGCACCGCACGCGCGCCGGCCAGGTCGATGGCCGGCTCGTAGCAGTCGTAGGCCGGGTCGAGCACGATCACTTCCTCGCCGGGGCGCACCACGGCGTGGATGGCGTTGAAGATCGCCTCGGTGGCGCCACTGGTCACGGTGACCTCGGTGTCCGCATCCACCTGCGCGCCGTACAGGTCCTGCGCCTTCTGCGCGATGGCCTGGCGCAGCGGTGCCACCCCGGTCATCGGCGGGTACTGGTTCAGCCCTGCCTGCATCGCCTTGATGGTTTCATCGAGCAGCCGCTGCGGTGCGGAGAAATCCGGAAACCCCTGGCCCAGGTTCACGGCGCCATGCTCGGCGGCCAGCTGGGACATCACGGTGAAGATGGTGGTGCCCACCTTGGGCAGCTTGGTTTGCGGTTGCATCGGCAGGATCGAAGAAGAGATGACGAAGCGTCAGTGTAGACGGTAGGTCCCCAGCGTTGGTGGGTGCCCCCCTGCGCCCATTACACTGTCCGCCCTTTCCGGTGCAAAGATCCCGCCCCTTGAACGCTCCTGCGTTGCTGGCCGCCCAAGGCCTTGGCTTCAGTCGCAACGATGAGCCGGTCTTCGGCCCGCTCGATTTCCACATCGATGCCGGTGAAGCGCTCCTGGTACAGGGCGACAACGGCGCCGGCAAGACCACCCTGCTGCGGGTGCTGGCCGGGCTGCTGCGCGCCGATACCGGGCAGGTGCAGATCGACGGGCGCCCGGCCGGGCACAAGGAACGGTCGCAGTTCGTGGCCTACCTGAGCCACCTGCCGGCGCTGAAGGCCGATCTGGACGCCCTGGAAAACCTGCATTTCCTGTGCGGCCTGCACGGCCGGCGCTCGCGCCAGATGCCGGGCAACGCGCTGGCCATCGTCGGCCTGGCCGGCTACGAGGACACCCTGGTGCGCCAGCTGTCGGCCGGGCAGAAGCGGCGCCTGGCGCTGGCACGGATATGGCTGTCGCCGGCACCGCTGTGGCTGCTCGACGAACCCTACGCCAACCTGGACCTGGACGGCATCAACCTGGTGAACCGGATGATTTCCGCACACCTGCGCAGCGGTGGCGCGGCCCTGGTCACCACCCACGGCGCGTATGCCGCCCCGCCCGTGCAGACCCGCCTGCTCAGCCTGGGAGCGGCGGCATGATCGCGCCCGGCACTGAACCCGGCCTCTGGCAGACCGCGCGGGCGCTGGTCCGACGCGATCTCAAGCTGCTGTGGCGCCGCCGCGGCGATGCGTTGCAGCCGTTGATGTTCGCGGTGCTGGTGGTGGTGCTGTTTGCCTTGGCCCTGGGCCGCGAGCCGCAGTTGCTGGCCCAGGTGGCCACCGCCGTGCTATGGCTGGCGGTGCTGCTGGCTGGCCAGTTGTCGCTGGATTCGCTGTTCCGCAGCGACGCCGAGGACGGCTCGCTCGAGCAATGGCTGCTGGCCCCGGTGCCGCTGGCCTGGCTGGTGCTGGTGCGGGTGCTGCTGCACTGGGCGACCACCGCCCTGCCGCTGATCATCATGGCGCCGCTGCTGGCCGAAATGCTGCATCTGCCACATGACCAACTGCCCATCCTGCTGGCATCGTTGCTGCTGGGAACGCCATTGTTGAGCCTGATCGGTGGCGTGGTTGCCGCACTGACCGTGGGCATCCGGCGCTCTGGTATTCTCGTGGCGTTGCTGGCGTTGCCGCTGTACGTGCCGGTGCTGGTGTTCGGCGCAGGCAGCGTGGCGGCAGCGGCACGCGGGCAGGATCCGGTCGGTGCGCTGCTGTTGCTCGGCGCCGGGCTGGTGGCGGCACTGGTGCTCGCGCCGCTGGCCACTGCGGCGGCGATCCGGATTTCACTGCATTGAGCCATCGTCCACTGCACCATCGTTTCCAGCGTCATCGTTCAACAAGCCGCTCCATGTCCGTTGAATCGTCGCCCTTCGTTGGATAACCACCGCCGTATGCATCCGATTGTCCGCTGGTTCCACCAAACCGCTTCGCCGCCCACCTTCGACCGCTTTGCCGCGCGCTGGTCGCGCGTGTTCTACGTGGCGGCGGTGCCGGTGCTGCTGATCGGGATCTGGCAGGGCCTGTTCGTGGTGCCACCGGAGCAGAGCCAGGGCGACGCCTTCCGCATCATCTACATTCATGTGCCCAGCGCGTGGATGAGCCTGTTCGTGTTCGCGCTGATGGCGCTGTACGCGGCCATCGCGCTGGTCTGGCGGATCAAGATCTGCGAGATCCTGGCGATGGCCTGCGCGCCGATGGGCGCCGGCTTCACCCTGATCACCCTGCTCACCGGCAGCATCTGGGGCAAAAGCACCTGGGGCACCTGGTGGGATTGGGACCCACGCATGACCAGCGAACTGATCCTGCTGTTCCTGTACCTGGGCGTGATCGGCCTGTATTACGCCATCGAGGATCGACGCAGCGCCGCGCGCGCGGCCGGCCTGCTGGCCATCGTCGGGGTCGCCCTGCTGCCGGTCATCCGCTATTCGGTGGACTGGTGGGGCGGGCTGCACCAGCGCCAGTCGATCAATGTGTTCGGCGACAACGCGGTCCGCCCGGAACTGATCGCGCCACTGTGGTGGATGGTGGTGGGCACCAAGCTGTGGTTCGCCGGTTCGCTGCTGGCCAAAGCACGTGCCGACAACCTGCTGCGCGAGGCGGGCAAGGCGTGGGTTGGCGAGCGTATCGGCAGCGGTGACGCCACCGTTGCCCGGGAGCTGCCGCAATGACCCACCTGCCCTTCATCATTGCCGCCTTTGCGGTGTTCGGGCTGGTGCTGTGTTGCGATGCGTTCGGTTCGTGGCTGCGCCTGCGCCTGGCACGCTGGCAGGCCCGGCATCGCCAGCAGCGGCTACAGGCGCGTGCCAAGCCGCCGAGCAGCGCCATGCCCGCCACGGAGTTGAGCCGATGACCCCGGTACAGCGCCGCCGCATGATCTGGGTGCTGCTGTTGCTGCTTGCCTCGGGGTTGGCCACCACGCTGGTCGCCTTCGCCCTGCAACGCAATATCGCCTACCTGTACACGCCGGCCGAGGTGCTGCGCGGCGATGTCGATCCGCAGTCGCGGTTCCGCCTCGGCGGGATGGTGGTGAAGGGTTCCTTCCAGCGCGCCAGCGGTTCGCTGGAAGCGCAGTTCGTGGTCACCGATGGCGATGCAACCCTGCCGGTGAGCACTTCGCGGATCCTGCCGGACATGTTCCGCGAGGGCACCGCCGTGGTTGCCATGGGCCGGTTGCAGGACGGCCGCTTCATTGCCGATGAAGTGCTGGCCAAGCACGACGAGAATTACATCCCCAAGGAAGTGGCCGACAAGATGGGCCAGGCGCACACCAAGCACGACGTGCCCGTGACCGCACCCGAGGTGCGCTGAGTGCTGCCCGAGCTGGGGCAGATCCTGCTGGTGGCGGCGCTGCTGATGGCCTTGCTGCAGGCGGTGCTGCCTTTGTGGGGGGCGCAGCGCGGTTACCCGGCGTGGATGGCCGTAGCCCGGCCGGCCGCCTACGCGCAGCTGGTGCTGCTGCTCGGGGCCTTTTGTGTGCTCACCGCGGCCTTCGTCACCCAGGATTTCTCGGTGCGCTACGTCGCCGAAAACTCCAATTCGCTCTTGCCGCTGGCCTATCGCTACTCGGCGGTATGGGGCGCGCATGAAGGCTCGCTGCTGCTCTGGGCGCTGGTACTGGCGCTGTGGAACGGTGCGGTGGCGCGCTGGTCGCGGCAACTGCCAATGGTGGTGCTGGCGCGGGTGCTGGGCGTGCTCGGCATCATCGGCGTGGGCTTCCTGGCCTTCCTGATCTTCACCTCCAACCCGTTCGCGCGGCTGCTGCCGGCGCCGCTGGAAGGCCACGACCTCAACCCGCTGTTGCAGGATCCGGGACTGATCATCCACCCGCCGATGCTGTACCTGGGTTACGTCGGCTTTGCGGTGCCGTTCGCCTTCGCCATCGCCGCACTGCTCGAAGGGCGCGTGGATGCACGCTGGCTACGCTGGACCCGGCCCTGGACCAATGTGGCTTGGGGCTTTCTCACCCTGGGCATCGCACTCGGCAGCTGGTGGGCCTATTACGAGCTGGGCTGGGGTGGCTGGTGGTTCTGGGACCCGGTGGAGAACGCCAGCTTCATGCCGTGGCTGGCGGGCGCGGCGCTGATCCACTCCCAGGCGGTCACCGAAAAGCGCGGCAGCTTTGCCAGCTGGACGCTGCTGCTGGCCATCGCCGCGTTCGCGCTGTCGCTGCTGGGCACCTTCCTGGTGCGCTCGGGCGTGCTGACCAGCGTGCATTCGTTCGCCGCCGATCCTTCGCGCGGTACCTTCATCCTGATCTTCCTCGCGTTGGTGATCGGAGGCGCGCTGCTGCTGTACGCGCTGCGTGCCGGCGCGCTGGGCAAYGATGACCCGCGGCGCGGTTTCATGCCGATCTCGCGGGAAACCCTGCTGCTGGCCAACAACCTGCTGCTCGCCGCCGCCTGCGCGATGGTGCTGCTGGGTACGCTGTACCCCCTGCTGGCCGATGCGCTGGGGCTGGGCAAGGTGTCGGTGGGCCCCCCCTACTTCGGCACGCTGTTCCTGCTGCTGATGGCACCGCTGGTGGCACTGCTGCCGTTCGGCCCGCTGGTGAACTGGCAACGCGACCAGGCCTCGCGCACGCTGGCCATGCTGGCACCGTGGGCGGCGCTTGCGCTGCTGCTGGGCGTCATCGCCTACTTCATGGCGCCGCAGGGCGCGCTCAAGACCGCCGCCGGGGTCRCCGCCGCGGCGTGGGTGGCCTTGGGCACCGCGCGCTTCGTGTGGACGCGCCTGCGCGGCAACGGGCGCTTCAACGCCGAGATGGTGGGCATGCTGCTGGCCCACGGCGGCGTGGCGGTGTTCCTGGCCGGTGCGTTGCTGGTGGAAGCGCTGAACGTGCAGCGCGAGGTCGCCTTGTCGCCGGGGCAGTCGCTGCAGGTCAGTGGCTACGAGTTGCGCTTTGAAGGCGTGGACCACCAGCAGGGCCCCAACTACAGCGCCGACCGTGGCCATGTGCGGGTCATGCAGGGCGATCGCCAGATTGCCTTGCTGCACCCGGAAAAGCGCGCCTACGCCAGTGGCGGGCAGATGATGACCGAGGCCGGCATCCACGCCCGCCTCAACGGCGATATCTACGTGGCGCTGGGCGAGCCGCTGGGCAACAATGCATGGGCGGTGCGCGTGCACGTCAAACCCTTCGTCCGCTGGATCTGGCTGGGCGCATTGCTGATGGCACTGGGCGGCTTCGTCACCGCCGCCGACCGCCGTTTCCGTCGTCCCTGAGTATTGGAGTTTCCCCGTGTCCGATCCGCGTCCCGCCTCCCGTCCCCTGCCGCCCGTGGCCATCGTCATCGGCGTACTGTTCTTCTTCGGGCTGCTCGGGCTGATGGTGTACGGGGTGATGAAGTCCGGCGCGCCCGATCGCGATGTGCTGCCCTCGGCACTGATCGGCAAACCGGCCCCGGCCTTCATCCTGCCGGTGCTGCACGACCCGACCATCAAGGTCAGCAGCACCGAACTGCGCGGCGCGCCGTACGTACTCAACGTGTGGGGCAGCTGGTGCGCGGCCTGCCGCGAAGAGCATCCCATCCTGACCCGTTTCGCCGAGACCAAGCGGGTGCGGGTGATCGGCTACAACTGGAAGGACGAACCGGCCGATGCGCTGCGCTGGCTGGAGCAGCTGGGCAATCCGTTCGTCCTGGTGCTGACCGACCTCGAAGGCCGCACCGCCATCGACTGGGGCGTGACCGCGGCGCCTGAGACCTTCCTCGTCGATGCCAGCGGCGTGGTGCGCTGGAAGTACAGCGGCGCGCTCAGCCAGCGCGTCATCGACACCCAGCTCATTCCCGAACTGGCCAAGGTGGAACGCGCCAATGCCAATACCCAGAACCGCCTGCCGGCCGCGCCGTAATCTGCGCTGCGGCCGCCTGCTGCGCGGCGCGCTGTTGGCCACGGCGCTGCTGATGCCGCTGGTGGCGCTGGCCCAGGCGGTCTCCGACCCGACCCCGTTGCACTACCGCGATGCCGCCGAAGAGGCACGCTTCCATGCGCTGGCCGCGGAACTGCGCTGCGTGCAATGCCAGAACCAGTCACTGGCCGATTCCAATGCGCAGATCGCCCATGACCTGCGCCGTGAAGTGCTCGCGCTGATGCAGCAGGGCCGCGACGACGCGCAGATCAAGCAGTTCCTGGTCGACCGTTACGGCGAGTTCGTGCTGTACCGGCCGCCGATGGATGCGCGCAACAGCCTGCTGTGGTTTGGCCCGGCGATCTTCCTGCTCGGCGGTGCCGGCGTGATGGTGTGGGTGGTGCGTCGGCGCAGCCGGCAGATCCAGCCGCTGGATGACCGGGGGGAAGGCTGGTGAGCGCCGTCCTGCCGATCCTGGCGGCGCTGGCCGCCGCCCTCGTCGCGGCGCGGGTGCTGTGGCCGCTGCGCAGTGCAGGACGACGCGCGCCGTTCATCGCCATGGTGCTGGCCATCGGCGCCGCAGCAGGCGCGCTGTATCTGCTGGTGGGCACCCCGCAGGCCGCCGTGCAGATTGCCGACGCGCGCGAGCCGACCACGCTGCGTGATGGCGTGGCGGAGCTGCAGCAGGCGCTCGCGCGCGATCCACAGCGCGCCGATGGCTGGGCCCTGCTCGGCCGCTCGCAACTGGCGCTGGGCAAGCTGGCCGAGGCCAACGCCGCCTATGCGCGGGCACTGCAGCTGGCGCCGGATGAGCCCGCCGTACTGGTCGAAGCCGCACAGGCCCGCGCCCAGGCCAACCCGGGCAAGCAGTTCGACGACACCGCGCTGCAGTGGCTGCGCCATGCACAACAGATTGCCCCGGACAGCGACCGCGCCGGCTGGCTGATCGGCATCGCCCTGCGCCAGCGCGGGCAGGACGCCGAGGCTGCGGCCACGTGGGAAGCCTTGCTGCCGCGACTGGATCCGCCCGCTGCAACGGCCCTGCGCGAGCAGATCGCGATCGCCCGCGCGAAGGCCGGTGTTCCTGCGGGTGCAACCGCACCCGTGGCGGCCGCATCGAGCCGCCAGGGACTGATCGTCACCGTCGCACTGGACCCCACGTTCGCCGCACGCGCAACGCTGCCCGGCGACGCCAGCGTGTTCGTGATCGCCCGCGTGCCCGGCGGCCCGCCGATGCCGGTGGCGGTGGAAAAACACGCGCTCGGCGACCTGCCGCTGCGGGTGACGCTGGACGATGCGGACAGCCCGATGCCGACCCAGCCCTTGTCCGCGCTGCAGGAGGTGGAGGTGTTCGCGCGCGTGTCCGCCTCCGGACAGGCTAACCGCCAGCAAGGCGACATCGACTCGCCGCTGGTCCGCGTGCGCCTGCCGCATGACGGCCCGGTGCCGCTGGTGATCGGCACGCCGTGACCGCCGCCGCGATGCAGCGTGCCGTCACTGACACGGCGTACCGTCCGGACCCGGCTAAAATGCGCGCATGACTGAATTCATTCCGCCCGGCACGCGCTACCACGCCCTGCCCTCGCCCTTCCCGTTCAAGCGCGGCGGTCAACTGCTGGACGCGCACGTGGCCTATGAAACCTGGGGCACGCTGGACGCCAAGGCGAGCAACGCGATCCTGATCGTCACCGGCCTGTCGCCGGATGCGCACGCCGCCGCCAACGCCGACAACCCGGCCGCCGGCTGGTGGGAAGGCATGCTCGGCCCGGGCAAGGCGATCGATACCGAGCGCTGGTTCGTGGTCTGCGTGAACTCGCTGGGCAGCTGCAAGGGCTCCACGGGACCGGCCAGCATCGACCCGGCCACCGGCGCGCTGTACCGCCTGCAGTTCCCTGAACTGTCGATCGAAGACGGCGCGCGTGCTGCGGTCGAGGTGGTGCGTGCGTTGGGCATTGCCGAGCTGGCCTGCGTGATCGGCAACTCGATGGGCGGCATGACCGCGCTGGCCGTGTTGCTGCTGCACCCGGGCATCGCGCGCAGCCACATCAACATTTCCGGCAGTGCGCAGGCGCTGCCGTTCTCGATCGCGATCCGCTCGCTGCAGCGCGAGGCGATCCGGCTGGACCCCAAGTGGGATCTCGGCCGTTACAGCGACGACAGCTACCCGGAATCGGGCATGCGCATGGCGCGCAAGCTGGGGGTGATCACCTACCGCTCCGCGCTGGAATGGGACGGTCGCTTCGGCCGCGTGCGGCTGGATTCGGACCAGGCCGACGATGACCCGTTCGGCCTGGAATTCCAGGTGGAAAGCTACCTGGAAGGCCACGCGCGCCGCTTCGTGCGCTTCTTCGATCCCAACTGCTACCTCTATCTGAGCCGCTCGATGGACTGGTTCGACCTGGCCGAATACGCCGACGGCGACGTGCTCGCCGGACTGGCGAAGATCCAGGTCGACAAGGCGCTGGCGATCGGCGCCAACACCGACATTCTGTTCCCGGTGCAGCAGCAGCAACAGATTGCCGACGGCCTGCGCGCCGGTGGCGCCGACGCGCGCTTCATCGGGCTGGATTCACCGCAGGGGCACGATGCGTTCCTGGTGGATTTCGCGCGGTTCGGGCCGGCGGTGGGCGAGTTCCTTTCCGCGCTCTAAGGACAGACATGCGACTGCAGGGAAAGCTAAGCGAGTGGGACGACGCACGCGGGTTCGGCTTCGTGCAGCCCAATGGTGGAGGTGAGCGTTGCTTCGTGCATATCCGCGCATTTGCGGCGCGCGATCGACGCCCAGCGCTTGGCGATGTCATTACGTACGAGGTTCAGCGCGATGCCCAGGGGCGCCGCAATGCCACACAGGTGCGCTTTGCGCTGCAGCGTGGCGGAACGCGCGGTACCCCTGCCGCCGAGCGGAAGGGTCGCGATATTATCCCTCGCAAAACCGTCGCACTGCTGTTCCTCGCTGGCATCGCTGGGCTCTCGGCGTGGATGCACTGGCCCATGTGGTTGCCCGCCACGTATCTGGGCGTCAGCGGCGTGACCTATTTGTTCTACTGGCACGACAAAAGCGCTGCGCGTAACGACCGGCAGCGCACCCCTGAGAAAACCCTGCAACTGCTTGCCTTGTTCGGCGGCTGGCCCGGCGCCTTGTTGGCGCAGTCGGTGCTGCGCCACAAGAATCGCAAGACATCGTTCCAAGGAGTGTTCTGGGTGGCGGTGGCGATCAACCTGATCGCGCTGACATGGCTGATCCGGAACATCGCCGGGTAGAGCCACGCCATGCGTGGCTAGCGCAGTAATGGGGCGCCACTTCCAACGGCGCCCGACCACACAAGACGCTTGCACCACCTTCAATTCCCACCAAACCGACTACAGCGCCAGCCATGCCGGTGCTGCACCATCTCCTCCGATCCCTGTCATCGCCCAGGTCCACCACCGGCCGCTCGTTCACCGTCAGCGTGATACGCCCATGCTCCGCCTAACGAAACAGTCTTCAACCTGCAGAAGTAGGTCCATTCAGGCGTGCGCCAACGCGGGTCGAAAACGCACTGTAAGCACCGCTGTGCCAGCCGTCCAGGCTGGGGTCCCGGCTTCCGGCCGGAAGCGCGCAACGCCAAAGTACCGATGCACCGCTACCCACGCCTTCACGTGGGCTCCACGACGCACACTACCCCTCCGGATACATCGCGGCATAGCTTGGGTCCGCGTGCTCCCACTGTGCCTCATGATGAATGAGGTAATCACACACCGCCTGAAGATCGATCTCGGCAGGAATATTCACTGCCATGTATCGGGCCTTGGCGCCCTCATAGCTGCACCCAAGGGCTACCAGACCTTGAAGAACATCGTCTGAGGCGTTGCCTGGAGAGACGGGTGGATCAAATATGACGCGAACGGTGCGATTTCCTGACTTCACGACGATGGATTCGAAAGTGGGTCGTCCTTCCTCATGGTCCACGGGGGCGAAAACCGCGTCCTGCCATGAGACGTCATAGGCATAGAACGGGGAATTATCAAGTTGGTAGCGATCCTCCCCGAGCGGGGTCGCCCAAAGCGTCTCGATGTTTGCGCCGCCCTCGCCGTCGGGAACCCGGAACAGGACCTTGGCTTTCGCACCGTCATTCACGCGGAGCTCTCCAGATTGAACATGCTGCGATGCGGCTTCGGTATTGATCCCCTGATCGTACACCGGCTACAGCGAGCAAAGGCCGTCGTACGTGATGTCGGAGCCATTTCCCACGCGGTGGATGCGCGCGAAGCCAAGCTCCCCCAGAGCGCACCGTAGTCGCCTCGCACATCATTACGCCAGAAACGCGTCCCCACACCATCGTTTCATCGCGACCACTGAGGCGGTTCAAACTCCCTCGGTGTCCAGCTTGCCGCCACCGTCCAGTTCGTTTGGCGGCGTTGTCCAATTCATTGGGCGTCGCTGTCCAGTTTGTTTGGCGCTGGGTATCCAATTGGTTGGCGTTTCGTACTTTCCCTGACCGAAGGTGTCATCAGCCGCCAGATCGGCCGACTGCAGTCCTTCCAGGGGTATCGCTGTTCAAACGCGTTGGAAACGCGTATCCGCCTGCTGCCAAATGGCGGGCGCTACGCCGCCCAGGTCCGCTAGTGGCGGACCGCCTGGACCGGGACAACCAATATCTGATGGGACAGCCGGAGAACGCGGCGAGCCTGGACATTGCCGTAACGCCGACATTCGGGATACGGTGGCTCATCCCCCGCCTCGCCGGCTTTACCCGGACGCATCCCAACATCACCGTGCACCTTGCCCAACGCACCGAGCGGTTTGCGCTGGCGGGAAGCGGCTTCGATGCCGCCGTGCACTTCGACCACCCGGCCTGGGCGGGCATGCGGACCTATCCGCTGCTGCAGGAGGTGCTGTTACCGGTCTGCCATCCCTCGCTGCTCGGCGGGCGCAAGCGTTTGCCTGCGCTGGAGACGTTGCCACGCCTGCACAGGCGACAAAGCCCAGACGCCTAGCAAAGCTACGCACAGGAGACCGGCGTGCCCCTCACCAATCCCGCAGTGGGCGCGCGCTACGATCTGCACGCGATGGGTGATTGAAGCAGCGCTGGCGGGCCTCGGCATTGCGCTAATACAGCGGCTTTATGTGGATGCCGAGCTGGCGCAGGGGCGACTGGTCGCGCCTTGGCCGCACCCCAGGCGCGCTTCAAAGATCTTCTGCCTCGTTCTACACGAACCGATCAGTCTGGCTGCCGGTCCATTGCAGGCGTTCGCGCATTGGCTGCTGGAAGCAGCTGGCAACGCGGGCACCAATCAATGCACCCGGCGGTTCCCTCACTGCAGGGAGGCCCATGGATTGGGCCAGGCCCAGCGTCCTTTACTTCCCTGCAGAGCGTTCGCGCTTACCTTCTTCGCGCTGCGCGGTCGCGCGACTTTTCGCGAACTCCGGGAACGTCTCCGCCAGCGACGCCTTGTCCGGCAACACGTAGAACACCCCGCCGCGTTCAAACGTGGACCGGACGATGCGCTCGTAGAACTCCGACGACACGTTGATGCAGCCGTGGGTGACGCGGTTGTCGTCCGGCGTAGGCGATGCAAGGCGTTCGGCACGTTTTTCGGCCGGCGTGCCAGGCGGCGTGGGATGGATGGAAACGGCCGAGTCGTAGTCCACCCACAGCACGCGCCCGGCGTCGATGGACGGACCATAGCCACCCACGAAGCGACCGGCGGGCGTGGTGCGATCGCGGCCTGGAATTTCGCGCAGCGCGAGGCCGGCGACGCCGGGGGCCGAATGATCGCCGGTGGCCGAGCCAAACAGCGCAGGCGCTGCGCCGCGAAGCCGACCATCACCGCCGAATATGAGGATCTGCGCAGCAGCCTTGTCCATGATCGCGAACGGATAGCCCTGGCTGTCCTTGCTGGCGACAACCCAGCCCGCCAGTTCGATCACGGTGTCGGACACTTCCTGGCCTTGTGGAAGCTCATCAATGGCAGCTACCGGCTGCGCGGCCGCATCCTCGGCGCTGGCCGCACCGACGGTCGCCAACGCGAGCGCCATGGCCAGTGCGCCACAGGCGGCCCGGAATGCAGGGGATAAGTACGTATGGATGGGACAACTCCGTGGAATGCAGACGTCGTGATCAAAGGAGCCCGGTGGCCGCAACGGCCACCGGTTCCCGATTCAGATGCTCTTCAAAACTTGTGCTTCTGACCGCGTGCCAAAGAACGATTAACCGCGCGGCTTGCGACGGGGTGCCTGTTCGAGCTGCTGGACGCGGCCTTCAATTTGATCCAGACGCTGGTTGGCCTGCTGCGCGGACTGGTTCGCCGATTCGGCGCTCTGCGCCGCGCCCTGCACCTTGGTGTCAAGTTGATCGAGGCGGGAGTTGATCGATGCAAATTCGTTTTTGTAGGTGGCGCAGGAACTAAGTCCCACGGTGGCGACAATCGCGATGCCGAGCGTACGAACCATTTTCAGATGCTGCTGGGTTAAGGACATTGCACACCCTCCTTTCGTCTGGGGTACCCGGAATATAGCGGCCTTTTTGTTGCGTCCATGAAAAGGCTTCAGCTGAAGTTGGAAGACGTGGAGGGCGCGTGAAGAATGGCGGGCCCCGGCACGGCGGCCGACATGCCGTGCTTGCTCAGCCCGCGCTGTTCCCCGGGCTTGGCAGCGCGAACGACCAGACGCAGGACGCGTCTGGTCGTCTCAGGCATCACATCGCATACGCCCGTCTTGCCTTCAGCCCGCCGCTTCCAGCTTCCTGCGCGGCGTGACAACGCCCGCTGCGCGCAGGTACCGCCAGTATTTGCCAATGAAGATGCCGGTGAACCCACCCGACAGCAGCAGGTAAGCGGCGCGGAACATGCCGTCGGCGCTCAGCGAAGGGGACGCGGAAAGCGCGACTTCGAAACCGTACTTCACCGCAAACGTGACCAGCAGCAGCGGCAGCAGGCTGTAGTCCGCGCTGCGCCACAACTTCCCCGTTGAGGTGTTCATGGTGAGCGTTGCCCGCCGCAGCAGCATCCACCCCAGGACTGCGCCCGCGCCGATGCCAACCAGCCATTCGCCCCATGCTTCCCAGGCGCCGCCGAAACGGCCACTTATCGACCACAGGCCCCAAGCGGTGAAGAGGGCCGGCACGATGGCCAGCTTCGTGAGCGAGGCTTCGGCGGGCTTCATCGCAGCGACGCCGCGCGTGATCAGAAAGACCAGAAGCCCCCAGACCCACACAGGGGTATTCGAAATGAGTTGCTGCAGCATGATCACGGGAAATTCCTTGAGGTGGGCGGGTGCCGGCCATGTAACGCCGTGCGGGAGTGGGTCCATTCTCGCTTTGCGCCAGCCCGGGACAAGTGACAGGTGTCAGGCATCAGGAAGTACATTTTGGGTGGCGCGACGGCTTGCAGACATGCCTGCGGTGGCAGTGCACAGCCATGCGGCAGTTGCCCTGCTCGCCAACCGGGATCACCTTGATGATGCGGTCGCCAGGATCGGGGGCCAGGGTTGAATCACTGCGTCGATGCCACGMCTGCCCATCAGTTCCCGGGCTGCACCCGCGAGCCTTGTCGAGGTCCTGCGGTGTTTCGCAGCGGCCTTACAAATGTCGCAACGTTTCTGCCCCAGCCACCGTCAGGTTGTGGGTGGCCGGTCAGCGGGTTGCGCCGTCCGGCAGCGTGATAAACTGAACGGTTGCATCCACCTTCTTGCCAGCCCATGACCTCCACGCCCAAACCCCGCGTTGCCACCCCGGCCGGCGCCGCCTTGCGCATACTGCTGCCGTTGCTGGTGGTCATGCTTTTCTTCCTCGGCAGCGGGTTCCTGGCGGGCAAGAACATCCGCACCATTCGAGAGGGCAGCGCCCTGGTGATCCGCTCCCAGGAGACGATGACCGCCCTGGGCGATGTGCTCTCGGCGGTACAGGACGCCGAAACCGGCCAACGCGGCTATCTGCTGACCGGGGACGACAGCTACCTCGAACCCTATCGAACGGCACTGGCGGTTGCCAGCACTCGGCTGGAGGCCATGGAAAAGGCCTTTGTGGACGACCCTGCGCAAGCGGACCGACTCAAGCTGCTGGGGCGTCGGGTCCAGGACAAGCTGGACGAACTGCGTGAAACGATCGAGCTGCGCCGCACGCAAGGGCTGGAACCTGCCCTGGCTGTGGTCGGCTCCAATCGCGGCAAGGCGGCCATGGACGACATTCGCGCGCGCTTGGCCGCCATGGGCGCCATCGAACTGGAAAAGCGCGCCCGGCGCCTTACGGAGATGGAATCGGCTTACAGCGCGGCGCTGACCTCGGGCGCGGCCAGTGCCGTGCTGGGCAGTGTGCTGACGATTTTCATCGCCGTCCTGCTCCGCCGCCATTCGCGGGCACGCGAACGGGATGCCTGGTTGCAGCGGGGCCGGCTTGAGCTGGCCACGGCGACCGGCGGCGACCTGGACAGCGGCGCACTTGCACGCGCCAGCCTGGGCTTCCTCGCGCGCTTCACCGGCGCCGAGGCGGGCATGTTGTTCGTGCCTGGGGCCGCCGGCTTCCGGCAGATCGGCGCGGTGGGCACCGCGTCAGCGCCGGACGGCACCGACGGGCTGCGCGGCGCCGGAAGCCTGCTCGGCCGCGCGGTGGACGAGAAGCGCGCGCTTGTCGTGTCGGATGTGCCACCGGGCTACTTCACGATCGGCTCGGGACTGGGTCACGCCCAGCCTCGCCACCTGGTCATCGCCCCGAGCATCCACGAGGGCGAGGTGAGCGGCGTGATCGAGCTGGCTTTCTTCGGTGCGGTGCCCGCCGACGTCGTCGAACTGCTCGAGCTTGCCTCCGGGGACATGGCGGTCGCCCTGCGATCAGCGGCCTACCGGGCCAAGCTGACCGAGCTGTTGGCGCAGACGCAGCGACAGTCCGAGGCGCTGCAGGTGCAGAGCGAGGAGCTGAGGGTCTCCAACGAGGAACTGGAGGAACAGAGCCGTGCGTTGCGCGGCTCCCRGCACGAGCTGGAGGAGCAGCAGGCCGAACTGGAACAGACCAACAACCAGTTGTTCGACCAGTCGCAGCAGCTTGAAGAAGAGCGCGACAAGCTCGCGCGCGCCAACGCTGCCATCGTGGCCGAATCGCACAAGGTGCAGCGCGCCAGCCAGTACAAGTCCGAGTTCCTGGCCAACATGTCCCACGAGCTGCGCACGCCGCTCAATTCCGCACTCATTCTTTCCAAGTTGCTGGGCGACAACCGCGACGGCAACCTCAGCGCGGAACAGGTGAAGTTCGCGCGGACCATCCATGCGTCCGGCAGCGACCTGCTCAACCTCATCAATGAGATCCTCGATCTGTCCAAGATCGAAGCCGGGCACATCGAGGTGCATGCCGAGCGCTTTGGCGTGGAGAAACTGCTGGCGGACATCGCCGCACTGCTCGGCCCGGTTGCCAGCGAAAAGGGCCTGTCACTGGACGTATCGATGACGGCCGACTGCCCACAGGTGGTGGAATCCGATCGCCAGCGCATCGAGCAGATCCTCAAGAACCTCCTGTCGAACGCGTTGAAATTCACCGACACCGGTGGCGTGACCGTATCGGCGGCGGCGGCGCCCGACGGCCGGGTGGCGTTCTCGGTGACCGACAGCGGCATCGGCATCGCGCCCGAGCAGCAGACGCGCATCTTCGAGGCCTTCCAGCAAGCTGACGGATCGATCAGCCGGCGCTACGGCGGCACGGGCCTGGGGCTGTCCATTTCGCAGGAGCTCGCACGACTGCTTGGCGGCGACATCACCGTGGAAAGCGAGCCCGGCAACGGCAGCTGTTTCCGGCTGGTGGTCGCGGCGCGGCTGGCAGGCCCGACGGCGGCGCCCGCGCGCGCCACGTCCGCCGCCATCCGCCCTGCCCCGCATCAGGATGCCAGACCCGCACCGCTTCCCACGCGCCCGCCAAGCGATGCAGGCGCAACGGTGAGCAACAACGGACGGGGCCTGATCCTGATCGTAGAGGACGACCTCGCCTTCAGTCAGATTGTCAGCGACCTTGCCAGTGAAATGGGCTTCCGCGCGCAGGTAGCGCACACCGCGAGCGAGGCGCTGGCCGCCGCGCGTGCGGAGCTTCCGCACGCCATCGTGCTGGACGTCGGCCTGCCCGACCAATCGGGGCTGTCGGTGCTCGACGTGCTCAAACACGATATGCGCACACGGCATATTCCCATCCACGTGATTTCGGCGATGGATCATTCGCGCAAGGCGCTGTCGCTCGGTGCGGTGGGCTATCTCGGCAAGCCGACCACCCGCGAGGAACTGGCCGAYGTGCTGCTCTCCCTGGAGCGCCGGCTGTCGCAGCGTCCGCGTCTGGTCCTGGTGGTCGAGGATGACGCCGTCCAGCTGGATGCGGTACGCGAGCTGCTGGGCCTGGCCGACGTGAAGACGATCGGCGCGCGCTCGGCGGCCGAGTGCATCCAGGCGCTGGCACAGCATACGTTCGACTGCATGGTGCTGGACCTGACGCTCCCCGATGCATCGGGATTCGAGCTGCTCGAGATGCTCAGCGAGCAGAGCCCGCATGCGCTGCCGCCGATCATCGTCTATACGGGCAGGGTATTGTCGCCCGCCGAAGAGGTGCGACTGGGCCGCTACTCCAGTTCGATCATCATCAAGGGCGCGCGCTCACCCGAACGCCTGCTCGATGAAGTCACGCTGTTCCTGCACCAGGTGGTCAGCGATCTACCCGAATCGAAGCAGGGCATGATCCGCACGGCGCAACACCGGGACACGGCACTGGAAGGTCGCCGCGTGCTCATCGTCGAGGATGATGTCCGCAACATCTACGCGCTGATGAACGTGCTTGAGCCACATGGCTGCAAGGTGTCCATCGCACGCAACGGCCAGGAAGCCATCGACACCCTGACCGCCGCGGTCGCGGGCCCGGCACCCATTGACCTGGTGCTGATGGACATCATGATGCCGGTCAAGGACGGGCTGACCGCGACGCGGGAGATTCGACAGGGCGGCCGCTTCGCCAAGTTGCYGATCATCGCCCTCACCGCCAAGGCGATGCCTGACGATCAGCAGCAATGCATCCAGGCCGGTGCCAACGACTACGTCGCCAAGCCGCTCGACGTGGACAAGCTGGTGTCGTTGATCCGGGTCTGGCTGATGCCCTGACCTGCGGGGAGTTTTTCCTGGGCGACGGCTCTGTCGCCCAGGAACCGTGCAGGTGTGTGCGCTGTTGCAGCGGGCTGGCGGTAACCCGGGGAGCGGTGCGATGCGTTCGCTTCATGCGCGCGCGAGATCGAGTTCGCGGCGCTGTTCAACGGGCCCTGGCAATGTCGTACACGGCATACCTGGATCGCCTGCCAAGAACACGCCCGACTGCGGAGCCATACAT
>NZ_JBFULB010000016.1:0-27262 GCF_056400545.1 Stenotrophomonas sp. P5_A8
GTGGTGGTCTCTTCGGAGACGCCCTTCCAGTCCTTGACCACGCGCGCCCAGTAACCCGGACGCTCCTTGGCCACGCGCTTGAGCAGGTCCTTGATGACCTGTTCTTCGTGCGAGGCGGCTTTTTCGTTGACCCAGTCGCTGCCGTTTTCCAGCTCGTAGCCCTTGTGGATCAGCAGGGTGACGTCGCCGCCGTCATCGACCACCAGTTCCGGGCCGGTCAGGGTGCCGTCGGGCAGGGTGAAGGTCAGTGCGTCCAGGGTGCAGTCCCAGTACTCCTCCAGCGACTCGCCCTTCCAGGCGAACACGGGGGTGCCCGAGGCGGCGATTGCCGCGGCGGCGTGGTCCTGGGTCGAGAAGATGTTGCAGGACGCCCAACGCACGTCGGCGCCGATGTCCTTCAGGGTCTCGATCAGCACGGCGGTCTGGATGGTCATGTGCAGCGAACCGGTCACGCGCACGCCCTTCAGCGGCAGGGTGGCGGCGTGCTTGCGGCGGATCGACATCAGACCCGGCATCTCGTGCTCGGCGATGTCCAGTTCCTTGCGGCCCCAGTCGGCGAGCTTGATATCGGCAATCTTGTAATCACCTTCGGTGGAGAAGGTCTTGGCAACAGCATTCATTCGTAAGCTCCGGTAGTGACGAGTCATGCTCGTCAAGCGAGATGTCGGCAACCAGACACCCGCATGACAGCACAACTCGCAATCGCCGGGCGCCGTTGGAACAATCCTGGCCACCGAGCCTGGCCGGCCGGACAGGGTCCGGAACGGTCGCAGCGCCCCTCGGTGGAGGGCCGCCCAGTATATCGCGGCCCGCTGCATTGGCATGAATCGGCAGCCGCCCCCAACCAACGGCAGGGGGGCGATCTGCGCCCGGCTGTTAAGGTCCGGGGTTTGCATCAGCATAGGGATCGAAGATGACACGCAATGATCGTCGGCGCCGCGCGCGCTGGAGCAGCCTGCTCGTGGGCATGGCGCTGTTGGCGGTTGCGCCGCTGGCACTGGCGGCACCGGCTGGCAAGACCTCCGCCTCGCAGGTGGTCGCGGCCAAGGGCGAGCAGGGCTACGAACTGCCCTCGGCCGCGCTGCAGGCGGTGGTCGATGCCCCGCGTGCACCGACCCTGAGCCTGTCGCCGCGCCGCGATATCGCCGCGATGCTGCAGACCCCCTCGCTGCCGTCCATCGCCGAGGTGGCCCAGCCGGAGCTGAAGCTGGCCGGGCTGCGCATCAACCCGGCCACCCACGCCTTCAGCCGTTTCAGCTTCGGCAACAAGCTGTGGTTGATGAACGTGGCCGACGGCAAGGAGCGCCAGATCACCGGCCTGCCGCAGCCGTTGTCGATCGCCACGCTGGCGTGGTCGCCGGACCAGCAGTACCTGGCCTTCAACCAGGTGCATGCGGCCAGCGGAGCCAACGAACTGTGGATCGTCGATGTCGCCGCCGGCGCCGCGCGCAGGCTGGTGGCCGATCTGAACACCGTCCTCGGCGATGGCTACAGCTGGCTGCCCAACAGCCGCGGGCTGCTGGTGATGCAGCAGCTCAAAGGCCAGGGCCCGGCGCCAGCGGCCGGGGGCATCCCGGCCGGTCCGGCGATCCAGCAGACCGAGGCCGATGCCGGGGTCCGCTCGATCCGCACCTACCAGGACCTGCTCAAGAACGAAGCCGATGCGCGCCTGTTCGATTACTACGCCAGCGCGCAGCCGGCGCGGATCGCCCTCAACGGGGTGGCCACGCCGCTGTCCACCGCCGGCGTCTACCTGGACGTGAGCGTCTCGCCCGATGGCCGCCATATGCTGGCCGAGCGCGTGCTGCGTCCGTATTCCTACCTGGTGCCGGCCGACGACTTCCCGCGCCGTATCGAAGTGCTGTCCGCCGCCGATGGCAAGCTTGAGCACACGGTCAGCACGCTGCCGCTGGTGGAAGGCCTGCCGACCGGCAACGACGCGGTGCCCACCGGCGTGCGCGACATCGGCTGGCGCGCCGACGCCCCGGCGACGCTGGTCTGGGCCGAAGCGCAGGACGGCGGTGACCCCAACCGCGAGGCCAGGGTGCGCGATGCGGTGATGATGCAGTCGGCACCGTTCGAGACACCGCCGGTGACCCTGGCCCAGCTGGGCAGCCGCTACGCCGGCATCCAGTGGGGGCGTGGCGACCTGGCCCTGCTCAACGAATCGTGGTGGAAGAACCGCGAAGTGAAGCAGTGGCGGATCGCCCCGGACCAGCCCGACGTTGCGCCGGAGCTGCTGTCCTCGCGCTCCTCGCAGGACCGCTACAGCGATCCAGGCAAGCCGGGCATGGTGCGCGACGTCAACGGTCGCTCGCGCCTGCAGATCACCGCCGATGGCCGCAGCATCTTCCTGTATGGGCAGGGTGCCTCGCCCGAAGGCGACCGTCCGTTCGTGGATCGCCTCGACCTCACCAGCAAGCAGACCACGCGCCTGTTCCACTCGCAGGCCCCGGGCTACGCGGTGCCGCAGGCGCTGCTCGACCAGGAAGGCACCTCCCTGCTGCTGACCCGCGAGTCGCCCGACGAGCCGTCCAACTTCTACGTGCAGTCGCTGGCCGATGCCAACACCGCGCCGAGGGCGCTGACCCGCTTCGAACACCCGCTGCCGCAGCTGCGTGGGGTGAGCAAGGAGCAGATCCGCTACAAGCGCAACGACGGCGTCGACCTGACCGCCACGCTGATGCTGCCGCCGGGCTACAACGCGAAGAAGGACGGCCCGCTGCCGCTGCTGATGTGGGCCTACCCGGGCGAGTTCAAGACCGCTGCCGCGGCCAGCCAGGTCACCGATTCGCCGTACCGCTTCAACGCGATCAGTTACTGGGGCCCGCAGGCGTTCCTGGCCAAGGGCTATGCGGTGCTGGTCAGCCCGTCGATGCCGATCATCGGCGAAGGCGACAAGGAGCCCAACGACACCTACCTGCCGCAGCTGATCGCCAACGCCGAGGCGGCGGTGGATGAAGTGGTGCGGCGGGGCGTGACCGACCGCGAGCACATCGCCATCGGCGGCCATTCCTACGGTGCGTTCATGACCGCCAACCTGCTCGCGCATACCCGCCTGTTCAAGGCGGGCATTGCCCGCAGCGGCGCCTACAACCGCACGCTCACTCCGTTCGGTTTCCAGGCCGAGGAACGCAATTACTGGCAGGCGCAGGACGTCTACCAGAAGATGGCGCCGTTCAACTACGCCGACAAGATCAAGGACCCGATCCTCTTCATCCACGGCGTGGACGACAACAACTCCGGCACCTTCCCGATCCAGAGCGAGCGCATGTTCGCCGCGGTCAAGGGCCTGGGCGGGACCGCGCGGCTGGTGATGCTGCCCAACGAATCGCACGCCTACCGCGCACGCGAATCGATCATGACCATGCTGGCCGAGAGCGAGCGCTGGCTGGAACAGACCGTCGGTCCGGGCAAGCCGATCAAGAAGCAGCGCTGAAAGAAAACCGATAGGTACCGGCCGTTGGCCGGTACCAGAAATGATCGGCACCTTCCGCCCACCGGCCCGCTTCCCGCGATCGGTAGTGCCGGCCGCTGGCCGGCTCCACGTGATGTCCAACACTGCGTGGAGCCGGCCAGCGGCCGGCACTACCAGATGTAACTATTTGCGCGACGCAGCATTGACTCCGTTGTGGGTTAGGCTTGAGTGGATTCCGTTCCCGAGGCCAGTGCGTCGCAGATGAACGAGTACCGTAGCAGCATCGTGTTTGCCACTCCCGATATTCCCCTGCGCGACGACGTACGCCGACTTGGCGCACTCGTCGGCGACCTGCTTGCCGAGCAGGTGTCCACGCAGTTCTTCGATGATGTGGAACAGGTGCGTACGCGCGCCATCGCCCGCCGCGAAAGCGACGCCCCCTTGTCCGATCTCAACGATGCGCTCACCGGCCTGCCGCCGGCGCGCGCCGAAGCGATGGTGCGTGCCTTCAGCACCTATTTCCAGGTGGTCAACATCGCCGAGCGCGTGCATCGCATCCGCCGCCGCCGTGACTACCAGCGCGCCGGTACCGCCGCACCGCAGCCGGATGGCTTGCAGGACGCGCTGGTCAAGCTCAAGGCGCAGGGCGTCACGCTGGAGGAGCTGGCGCAGTGGTTGCCGCGCATCGACATCGAGCCGGTGTTCACCGCACACCCCACCGAGGCGGTACGCCGCGCGCTGCTGGAAAAAGAGCAGCTGATGGTCGCCAGCCTGGTCGACAACCTCGACGGCCAGCGCACGCCCGGTGAAGCGGCCGCCGATGCCGCACGCTTCCGCATGGCCCTCACTGCCTCCTGGCAGACCACCGATTCCTCGCCGGTACGGCCGACGGTGGATGACGAACGCGAGCACGTCGGCTTCTACCTGGTGCAGGTGCTGTACCGGGTGATTCCGGTGTTGTACGAATCGCTGCAGCAGGCCCTGCTGGATACCTACGGGCAGGACCTGCCGCTGCCACGGCTGCTGCGCTTCGGCACGTGGGTGGGCGGGGACATGGACGGCAACCCGAACGTGGATGCCGGCACCATCCGCAACACGCTCGATGCGCAGCGCCAAGCCGTACTGGGCCGCTACCAGAAGGACCTGCTGCAGTTGGCCAGCCTGCTCAGCCAGTCCACCGAGCGGATCGCAGTCAGCGATGCATTGCAGGCGCGCGTCGCGCATTACGAACAGCTGCTGCCGCAGGTGAGGTCGCGCCCGCGGCATGCCGACATGCCGTACCGCCTGCTCAACGACCGCATGCGCGCGCGCGTGCAGGCCACCCTCGACGATGCCGACGGCGCCTACGCCTGCCCGGAGGAACTCGAGCAGGACATCGAGCTGATCCTGGCCAGCCTGCATGCCAACAAGGGCGACCATGCCGGTGGCTTCGCGGTGCGCCGCCTGCTGTGGCGGGTACGTACCTTCGGTTTCCACCTGGCGCGGCTGGACGTGCGCCAGGAGTCCAGCGTGCATGGCCGCGCGCTGGCCAGCGTGCTCGACGGACAGGACGCCTGGGACGCCGCCGATGCGGTCACCCGCGCGGCGCGCCTTGCCCCGTTCGCCAGCGGCGAGCAGGCCCTGCCGGCCAGCAGCGAAGCGGGCGGGCAGCGTCTGGATGCGGTGTTCGCCGCACTGGCCGACGCACGCCGCCGCCACGGTGCCGACGCGCTGGGCAGCTACATCATCTCGATGGCGCACGATCGCAGCGACGTGCTCGCCGTGCTTGCACTGGCGCGCCGCGGCGGGCTGGTGGATGACGGTGGCGCGGTGCCGCTGGATATCGCCCCGCTGTTTGAAACCGTGGACGATCTCGGCCGCGGCACCGATACCCTGCGCGACCTGCTTGCCGACCCCGTGTACCGGGCGCACCTGACCGCACGCGGCGATGTGCAGATGGTGATGCTGGGCTATTCGGACAGCGGCAAGGATGGCGGCATCGCCGCCTCGCGCTGGGGCCTGCAGCGGGCGCAGGTGGAACTGCTCGAGGTGGCGGCCGAGAGCGGTATCCGCCTGACCTTCTTCCATGGCCGTGGCGGGTCGATCAGCCGCGGCGGTGGCAAGACCACCCACGCGGTGGATGCCTCGCCGCGCGGCAGCATCGACGGGCGCCTGCGCGTGACCGAGCAGGGCGAAGTGATCCACCGCAAGTACGGCATCCGCGCGCTGGCGCTGCGCTCGCTGGAGCAGTCCACCGGTGCGGTGCTGCGCTCCAGCCTGCGCCCGCGCGCACCGGAGCCGCGCGAGGAACAGTGGCGCCCGGTGATGGATCTGATCGCACAGAAGAGTGCGGATGCGTACCGCGCCTTCGTCGGGCAGAAAGACTTCATGCAGTACTTCCGCCACGCCACCCCGATCGATGTGATCGAGCGGATGACGCTGGGCTCGCGCCCCTCGCGCCGACTGGGCGAAGATGCGGCGTTGTCCAACCTGCGTGCCATTCCGTGGGTGTTCGCCTGGAGCCAGGCGCGCGCGGTGATCCCCGGCTGGTACGGCGTGGGCAGTGGACTGCAGGCCGCGATCGAGGCCGGGCACGCCGCGACGCTGAAGGAGATGGCGCGCGACTGGCCGTTCTTCAGCACCTTCCTGGACGACATCGCGATGGTCCTGTCCAAGGGCGATCTCACCATCGCCGAGCAGTTCTCGCGCTTGTCGGGTGGGCTGCATGACACGTTCTTCCCGCAGATCCAGCGCGAGCTGGACCTGACCGCCACGCAGATCCTGGCGCTGACCGGGCAGGACGAACTGCTGCAGCACGACCAGCGGCTGGCGCTCTCGATCCGGCTGCGCAATCCCTACATCGATCCGATCAGCGTGCTGCAGGTGGACCTGTTGCGGCGCTGGCGCGAGAGCGGGGGCGAAGATGACGACGTGCTGCGCGCGCTGGTGGCGTGCGTCAACGGCGTATCGCAGGGGGTACAGAACACCGGGTGATTCCCACCCTGGGTCTGTGGTCGGTCACCGGTAGTGCCGGCCGTTGGCCGGCTTCCTCCATCGCTGGGTAAGCGCACGATGTTGCAATGCGCGTGTGCCATGGATTGCCCAAGTGATTCCAGCATCGTGCAGCGCCGGCCAAGGGACGGCACAACCGGGTTACTCCGGGGACGGCGGGTTGGACGCCAGCAGCTCCAGGTGGCGCTGCTCCATTTCCTCGCGCAGCTGGCGGCGGATCAATGCGGCCGCGTGCCGGCGGCGTTCGTCGCTGGTTTCCATCTGCAGCGGCGGCACGGGCGTGGGCTTGCCGTCCTCGTCCACCGCCACCATGGTGAAAAAGCAGCTGTTGGCATGGCGCACGCTGCGCTTGAGGATGTCCTCGGCGACCACCTTGACCCCGATTTCCATCGAGGACGTACCGGTGTAATTGACCGAGGCCAGGAAGGTGACCAGCTCGCCGACCGCGATCGGCTGGCGGAACATCACCTGGTCCACCGACAGGGTGACCACGTAGCGCCCGGCATAACGGCTGGCGCAGGCATAGGCGACCTGGTCCAGCAGGCGCAGCACCGCGCCCCCGTGGACCTTGCCGGAGAAATTGGCCATCTCCGGCGACATCAGCACGGTCATGGACAGCTGGTTGGATTTGAATTCGGGCATGGCGGCAGTGTAGCGCCGGTTGCCCGCCCGGTAGAGCCGACCGTTGGTCGGCTGGGCGGGGTGCCCAAACGACGACGGGCCGCTTTCGCGGCCCGTCGTTTATTTCGATCAAAGGCAGCCGACCAACGGTCGGCTCTACCGATTGATTATTTCAACTTCGCATCTGCACGCAGAGCGGCGGCGCGGTCGGTCTTCTCCCAGGAGAAGGCGGTCGCGTTGACGGTTTCGCCGGCAGCGTTGAGGTAGCTGAAGTCCTTCGGCTTGCGGCCGAAGTGACCGTAGGCGGCGGTCTGCTGGTACATCGGGTGGATCAGGTCCAGCATCTTGATGATGCCGTACGGGCGCAGGTCGAAATGCTTGCGGATCAGCTTTTCGATCTTGTCATCGCTGATCTTGCCGGTGCCGAAGGTGGTGACCGAGATCGAGGTCGGCTCGGCCACGCCGATGGCGTAGGAGACCTGCACTTCGCAGCGGTCGGCCAGGCCGGCGGCCACGACGTTCTTGGCGACGTAGCGGGCAGCGTAAGCGGCCGAACGGTCGACCTTGGACGGATCCTTGCCCGAGAACGCGCCGCCACCGTGACGGGCCCAGCCGCCGTAGGTGTCGACGATGATCTTGCGGCCGGTCAGGCCGCAGTCGCCCACCGGGCCACCGATCTCGAACTTGCCGGTCGGGTTGATGTGGAACTTGGTGCCCTTGTGCAGCCACTTGGCCGGCAGCACCGGCTTGATGATCTCTTCGCGGACGGCCTCGATCAGGTCCTTCTGCTTCACGCCCGGGGCGTGCTGGGTGGACAGCACCACCGCGTCGATGGCCGAGACCACGCCGTTTTCATAGCGCAGGGTGACCTGGCTCTTGGCATCCGGGCGCAGCCAGGACAGCGGCGAGTTCTTCTTCTTGCGGACCTTGGCCTGCTGCTCGACCAGGCGGTGCGCCAGATGGATCGCGGCCGGCATGTAGCTGTCGGTCTCGTTGGTGGCATAGCCGAACATCAGGCCCTGGTCGCCAGCGCCCATTTCTTCGGGCTTCTTGCGGTCAACGCCCTGGGCGATGTGCGGGGACTGCTTGCCGATCAGGTTCAGCACGCCGCAGGTCGCGCCGTCGAAGCCGACGTCGGAGCTGTCATAGCCGATGTCCAGGATCACCTTGCGGGTCAAGGCTTCCAGGTCGATCCAGGCGCTGGTGGTGATTTCACCGGCCACGATCGCCACGCCGGTCTTGACCATGGTCTCGCAGGCCACGCGGCCCCGCGGGTCCTGGGACAGGATCGCGTCCAGCACCGCATCGGAGATCTGGTCGGCAATCTTGTCCGGATGGCCTTCGGAGACCGATTCGGAGGTGAACAGGTAGCTGGACATCAGGCGTAATATCCTTTGATTCGGATGGAAAGATGGGCGCGAATGATACACGGCAACCCGCGCCGTTGCATTGTGCGTCAGCACAGGTTGTCCCAGGTTAAGCCCGTGTGCCCGTCGCAGGGCCCGTTGTGACGGTATTGGGGTCCAGCGTCACCGCCCAGTGTTCCACCTGCGTGACAGTGGACCCTCGCCGCGGCTGCGCTGCGCGACAGCAGGGCCGGTCATCCCGCTGTCGTCAAACCGCCATCGGCCTGCAGTGGGACAGGCGCAGGCTTCGGCGCATCCGGCCGCCGGGCCTGGGGGGAGCACGCCATGCAGCAGCAGACGCAGTGCGACGCGAACGTTGGCAGGAGCGCGGTGGCGCGGCTGGCGCCGCATCGCCGCGCGGTATTCCTCTCCGATGTCCACCTGGGGTCGCGGCACTGCCATGCCGCCGAGCTGGCGCGGTTCCTGGCCGGCCTGCGCTGCGCGCGCCTGTACCTGGTAGGCGACATCATCGACCTGTGGTGGATAGCGCATCGCCGAGCTACCTGGCGACCGGCCCACGGCGAGGTGATCCAGGCGCTGCACGCGCTGCGCGCTGCGGGGACCGAAATCATCTACATCCCTGGCAACCATGATGCATCGCTGCGCAAGGTCTGCGGGTTGATGCTGCCGGCCATGCAGGTGCGCCGACGTGCCATCCACGTCACCGCCGATGGCCGCCGGCTGTTGGTGGCCCACGGTGACGACTACGACGGCGTCACCCACTTTGGTGGCCTGCAGGAGCAATTCGGCGACTGGCTCTATTACCGCATTCTCACTGGCAACCACCTGCTCAATGCCGTGCGCCGACGGCTCGGGTGGCGCTACTGGTCGTTGTCCGAATTCCTCAAGAAGCGCAGCAGCGCGGCCGAGCGGTACATCGAGCGCTTCGTGCAGGCCGGGCTGGACGATGTGCGCCGCCGCGGACTGGACGGCATTGTCTGCGGGCATATCCATCGTGCGGCGCTGGTCGAGCGCGACGGGTTGGTTTACGCCAACGACGGCGACTGGGTGGAAAGCCTCACTGCGCTGGCCGAGGACCCCGACGGCAGCCTGCGGCTGCTGGACCATACCGGTCACACGCTGGCGCAGCTGCCCGCTGCAACGCGGCTGCCCGAGGTGGCCTGACCGCTCCGCATGGGTCGGCCCGGCTGCTAGCATCGGCCGATGGACTCCTTTACCCAGATCGTATTGGGCGGCGCGGTCGCCGCCGTCATCGCCCCCGCCGGCCACCGCCGCGCTGCCCTGCTGGCCGGTGCCGCGCTCGGCACGCTGCCCGACCTGGATGCCCTGCTGCTCGGCTTCACCACCGCCGACCCGGTGGCGCTGATGACCGAACACCGCAGCTACAGTCACTCGCTGTTGGTGCTGCCGTGGGTGGCCGCGCTGATCTGGTGGCTGTTCAAACGCTTCGGCCATGGTCGGGTCGCGCAGGCGCCCGGACGCTGGTTCTGGGCGATCCTGCTGGCCTTGGTCACCCACCCCCTGCTGGATGCGTTCACCGTCTACGGTACTCAGCTGTGGTGGCCGTTCACCCCGCATCCGACGATGTGGTCCAGCGTGTTCATCATCGATCCGCTGTATACCGTGTGGCTGTTGATCGGCTGCGCGGTGGCGTGGTTCGCGCGCAGCCGCCCGATCGCACAGAAGGCGCTGGTCGCCGGGCTGGTCCTGAGCAGTGGCTACCTCGGCGGGTCGCTGCTGGCCAAGTACACCGTCGAACGCGAGGCCGATCGCGCACTGACCGCGATGGGCCTGGGCGATGCGCCGCGCTTTTCGGCGGCCACGCCGTTCAATACGCTGTTGTGGCAGGTGGTGGCCATGACCCCCAGCGGCTATGTGATCGGCGAGCGTTCGCTGGTGGCCGACCGGGGTCCCATGACCTTCAAGGGCTATCCCTCCAACGTGCAGGCGCTGCGCCAGGCCGAGGTTGCCGGCCTTCCGGCCGTGGCACGGTTGAACTGGTTCAATCGCGGCTTCATGCGTGCCCGGGTGGTCGATGGCCAGCTGCAGGTGAGCGACCTGCGCATGGGACTGGAGCCCGATTACACCTTCACCTTTGCCGTGGCTCGTGCAGACGGTGACGGCTGGTCGGCGATCCCTGTCAGGCAGTTGCGCCCCGTCTATGAAAGCGAGGAGGGCAAGGCGCAGCTCAAACGCCGGTTCGCCGGCCTGTGGCAACGCATCTGGACCGCACCCGGCACCGTCGATCCGGCCAGCGCGGACGCCATGCCGGGGTCGACGCGCTGACTGCTCTCCTCGCGCTGCGCAGCAACGCAGGTGCCGTACCCGGCCCGATCAACTGCCGATCGGGGGCGGGACTCAATACACCGTGGCACGTGCCTGCACGAACGAGAAGAAGAACACCGCGTTCGGATCGTTTTGCACCAGGCTGAACTCGCGACGCATGCCCGCCACGGTGTCCTGGTCGACCAGGCCCGCGTCCAGCAGTGCATCGGCAGCGGAGAGCAGCAGCTGTTCCCAGAACGCGATCATGGTCTTGCGCCGGGCCGGCTCGCGGTTGTCCAGGTGGATGGTCTTGATCTCGGTATGCACGTCGCGGAAGCCACCGGCCAGCAGCAGATTGCCGAGCTTGGCGCCGACGAACGGATCGCCACCATGGTCGTACTGGAAATCGTTGAAGGCCATCCAGTAGCGCCAGATGTGCGGCGAATACGGGTCGAGCAGGAAGGAGGCGTTCATCACCTCGGTGATGTACACGGGCGAGCCCGGGGCCAGCACGCGGCGTACCTCGCTGAGCACGCGCGCCGGTGACGGCACGTGTTCCAGCACCCAGCACAGGAACGCCGAATCGAACTCGCGCGCACCGAACGGCAGGTTGCCGGCGTCGGCCTGCAGCAGGGTGTAGCGCTCGCTGCACCAGGGCGTTTTTTCCAGGTTGCCGCGGGCGGTGGCCAGCTGCGACTCGCTCAGGTCCACGCCGGTGACGTGCAGTTCGGGGAAGCGGCGCAGCAGGATCTCGGTCTGCGCGCCGACGCCGCTGCCCACCTCCAGCAGGCGCTGCGCGCCGCTGTAGTCGATGCCGCTGAAGATGCTCGATTCGAACAGGCGGGCCTGGGTCATCAGGCGTTGCTGCTCGGTGCTGGAGAAGCCGTGCAGATAGGTCGGGGCGGCGATCGGCGGGGTCATGGGGGCAGGCTCAGGCGGCGGAGGACAACGGAACGCCGGCGGCGAGGGCGTTGAAGTAATCGGTGGTGAGGGCGATCTGGCTGGCGGGATCGTCGGCGCGGTTGACCACCGCACGGAAGGCGGCGTTTTCCGGTCGGTCCTTGGCGTACCAGCCCAGGTGCTTGCGCGCGATGCGCACGCCCTGGGGTTCGCCGTAGAAGTCGTGCAGCGCCTGCAGGTGGCCGAGCAGCAGGTCGCGCACCTCGATGAGCGAGGGCGGGGCGAGCAGTTCGCCGGTGGCCAGGTAGTGCGCCACCTCGCGGAAGATCCACGGGCGGCCCTGCGCGGCGCGGCCGATCATCACCGCATCCACCCCGGTCGCCGCCAACACGTGCGCGGCCTTCTGCGGCGAGTCGATGTCGCCGTTGGCGATCACCGGGATGCGCAGGGCGGCCTTGATCGCGCCGATGGTCTCGTACTCGGCGCTGCCGGTGTAATGCTGGTCGCGGGTGCGCCCGTGCACGGCCAGCGCGGCGATGCCGCTGTCTTCGGCGATATGCGCGATGCGCGGGCCGTTGCGATGGTCGCAGTCCCAGCCGGTACGGATCTTCAGCGTGACCGGCACATCCACCGCCTGCACCACGGCGGCAAGGATGCGCGCGACCAGGTCTTCATCACGCATCAGTGCCGAGCCAGCCCAGGCATTGCAGACCTTCTTGGCCGGGCACCCCATGTTGATGTCGATGATCTGGGCGCCGTGGTCGACGTTGTAGCGCGCCGCCTCGGCCAGTTGCTGTGGTTCGGTGCCGGCGATCTGCACGCTGATCGGGTCCGGCTCACCGGCATGGTCCATGCGGTGGATCGACTTGCGGGTGTTCCAGAAGCGCGGGTCGGAAATGGTCATCTCCGAGGCAGCCAGGCCCGCGCCCAGCCGTTTGCACAGCAGGCGGAACGGCTTGTCGGTGACACCGGCCATCGGCGCCAGCACCACGTTGGGCTGGATGTTGTAGGGACCAATCTGCATGTGCGCATTGTAGTGCCGGCCGCTGGCCGGCAACCGGGCAAATGCCGGAGATCCGGAGGCGTGTTCAGGCCGATCCGGAAGGGACTGATGCGCTCAGGTCATGAGCATATGCTTGACGATTGCTTCCCCCGCCCCCAGCGCGCGGCGATGGTGGTGGGTTGCCGGGCCGGCATTACAGGGTGGCCCAGGCATAGGCGGTGCCGGCGGCGGCCAGCAGCATCCAGGCAGGGGTCTGGATCATGTCGTGCGTCGTCCGTGAGCGGGGCACCCATGGTCGAGCGGCGGCGGCACCGGGGCAATGCCGGTAGCGGCCATCCGCTGGCAGTTTCCGGCCGCAGCGCCGGTGGCCTGCGACGCCGGGGCGCACATGAAAAAGCCGGCGCTGGGCGCCGGCTTGATCGTTACCGCGCAGCGCGAGCCGGTCAGGCCGTTGCAGCGTCCTTGGGGGTGAAGTGCGGCATCGCCACGGCGGCGCCTTCCTTCTCGGTGGAGCGACCGGCGAACTGGTTGGCAAAGCGCACGTGGCGGATGAAGGCCGCGTCCGGGTCCTGCGCGATGGACGCGCACAGGGCACCGTTGAAGGCATCGCCGGCACCGGTGGTATCGAGCACCTGCACCTGTTCAGCGCCGACGCGGTAGTACGGCTGGGCATCGCCGCGCTGGTTTTCTTCTGCGTGGGAGACGAACACGCCCACCGAGCCCAGCGTCACCACCACCGTGCCATTGCCGACCAGCTTGCGGCACAGCGCATGCAGGCTGGCGCCGTCGAGGGCGGCCACATCGTTGGCATCCACGCGCTCGCCGACGTGGCGGCCGAGCAGGGCGGCGAACTCGGTTTCATTGGGGGTCAGCACGTCGGCCAGCTTGAGCAGGCCGATGCTGGACGGAGCGTCGGCCGGGGCCGCGTTGAGCACGGTGGTGACACCGGCCTCGCGGGCGATGGCCAGCGCCGCCTCAATGGTTTCCACCGGCGATTCCAGCTGCGCCAGCACCACCTTGGCACCGCCCAGCAGCGCGCGCTGGGCCTGCACGAAGTCCAGGCTCAGCGCGGCGTTGGCGCCGGGGCCGATCACGATGGTGTTGCGGCCGCGCGCGTCCACATAGATGCCGCCGGTGCCGGTCGGCTCGCTGCTGGCCTCGGCGGTCAGGTCGAAGCCGTCCTGCTCGGCCAGGCCACGCGCCATCGCGCCGCCGGCGTCATCGCCCAGGGCGCACAGGAAGGTGGTCGACGCACCCGCGCGGCGTGCCGCCACGGCCTGGTTGAAGCCCTTGCCGCCGGGACCGGTGCTGTAGCGCCCGGCGATGGTCGCGCCCGGGGCCGGGAGCGATTCGCAACGCCAGACATGGTCCACATTGAAAGAACCGACAACGACGACAGTGTTACTCATAAAGACTGTTTCTCAGGAAGCGGATATCAGCTGAAATGCGTCAGCACGCCGGCGATGGTCGCCGTCATGAAGGTGGCAATGGTACCGCCGAGCACCGCACGCAGGCCGAACTTGGCCAGATCGTGGCGACGCTCGGGGGCCAGGCCACCAATACCACCGATCTGGATCGCGATGGAGCTGAAGTTGGCAAAACCGCACAGCGCGTAGGTGGCGATCAGGCGACCCTCGGAAGACAGGCTCACGCCCGGCACCTGGCCGTTCACGATTTTGGACAGCTCCGAGTACGCCACGAATTCGTTGATGACCACCTTCTGGCCGATCAGCGAACCCACGGTGGTGGCATCGGCCCACGGCGTACCGATCACCCAGGCGATCGGGGCAAGCACGTAGCCGAAGAGGGTCGACAGGTCGGTCGGGCGACCGATCATGGCCTGCAGGCCGCTGATTTCACCCAGCCAGGTCAGTGGCGCGTTGAGCAGGGCGATCAGGGCGATGAAGGCCAGCAGCATCGCACCGATGTTCAGCGCCAGCTTGAGGCCGTCACCGGCACCGGCCGCCGCCGCGTCGATGATGTTGCTGGAGGTCTTCTCCACGTCCATCTTGACCGTGCCACGGGTCAGCGGCGTGCCGGTTTCGGGCACCAGCAGCTTGGCTACCACCAGGGTCGCCGGGGCGGCCATGATGCTGGCAGCCAGCAGATGCTTGGCGTAGAAGGCCTGCTGCACCGGATCGTTGCCGCCGAGCATGCCCACGTAGGCGGCCAGCACGCCACCGGCGATGTGCGCCATGCCGCCGATCATCATCGTGATCAGTTCGGACTGGGTCATCTTGGCGATGTACGGACGCACCGTCAGCGGCGCCTCGGTCTGGCCGATGAAGACGCTGGCGCAGACGCTGGTGGTTTCTGCACCGGATACGCGCATGATCTTGGTGATCGCCCAGGCCATGCCGCGCACGATCGCCTGCATGACATTGAGGTGGTACATCACCCCCATCAGCGCCGAGAAGAAGATGATCGTCGGCAGCACCTGGAAGGCGAAGATGAAACCGAACTGTTCGGTGTTCATCAGGCTGCCGAAGATGAAGCCGGAGCCTTCATTGACGAAGCTGAGGATCTTGACGAAGCCCTTGCCCAGCGCATCGAACACGTCGCGGCCACCGGGCACCAGCAGCACCACCGCCGCAAAAGCGATCTGCAGCGTGATACCGGTCACCACCAGACGCCAGTCAACGGCGCGCTTGTTGTTCGAGAACAGCCAGGCGATGCCGATAAGCACTGCCAACCCGAACAGGCCGAAGCCAATCCTGCCCAAACCTTCGACCATGAGACTTCCCTTGGGGGTGCGGCGAAAAACGGGAAGCCTATAGCGGTGGCAGGGGCGGAGCAAGGAAAAGCGGCGTCCACGGGCCGATCGGCCGTGATCGGGCAAGTATCCATAAGGGTTTGCACGCCCCGGCGGCTACACTGAGGGCCATCGTTCCGGCCCGGATGCGGGCCTGCAGCAGAGGAGAATTCCATGCAATACCGGCGTCTTGGTTCCACCGGCCTGAAGGTGTCGGCCCTGTCCTTCGGGGCCTGGGTCACCTTTGGCGACCAGATCGGCCGCGATGAGGCCCGCAACCTGATCGCCAGCGCCTGGGACCACGGAATCAACTTCTTCGACAATGCCGAGGGCTACGCCCGCGGCCGCGCCGAGCAGGTAATGGGCGATGTGATCGCCGACCTGCGCCTGCCGCGCGACGGTTTCTGCGTGTCCAGCAAGGTGTTCTTCGGGGCGGTCGATAACCCGGGGCCGACCCAGCACGGGTTGTCGCGCAAGCACGTCACCGACGCCTGCCATGCCGCGCTCAAGCGCCTGCGGGTGGATTACCTGGACCTGTACTACTGCCACCGCCCGGATCCGGACACCCCCATCGCCGAGACCGTGCTGGCGATGGACACCCTGATCCGCCAGGGCAAGGTGCTGTACTGGGGCACCTCGGAATGGTCGGCCGCACAGATCCAGGAAGCGGTGGCCATCGCCCGTGCCCACCACCTGCACCTGCCCTCGATGGAGCAGCCGCAGTACAACCTGCTGCACCGCGAGCGCGTGGAGCAGGAATATGTGCCGCTGTACGCCGACCCGGGGCTGGGCACCACGATCTGGTCGCCGCTGGCCTCGGGCCTGCTGACCGGCAAGTACAACGACGGCGTGGACGCGCAGTCGCGGCTGGGCCAGGGCCAGCTGGCCTGGCTCAAGGAGCAGGTGCTCGGCGATGCTGCCGGCAGCCGCCTGGACCGGGTGCGACGCTACACCGCGCTGGCCGCCAGCCTGGGCCTGTCGCCGGCGCAGCTGGCCATCGCCTGGTGCCTGCGCAACCCCAACGTCTCCAGTGTGATCCTCGGCGCCAGCCGGGTGGGGCAGCTGGAAGAGAACCTGGGGGCGCTGGCCGTTCTTGAGCAGGTCGATGACGCGACGTGGCAGCAGGTCGACGCGATTTTTGCCTGACCGGCGCGTACACGCGCGCGGGGGACAAGGTAGAGCCGAGCCATGCTCGGCTGGGCCCCCCAGGAAGCTGCCGGGCTGCGGGATCTACCAGGAATGCAGCCGAGCATGGCTCGGCTCTACCGGGCGGCGGGCGCTTCTTGGGCGCCTTTGATTGATGAGGTCAATCGAAATTGAGAAATCAATCATCAATTCCATCAATGAAGTTGAGAATGGTTGTTGATTGTCAACTGAGAATCATTATCATTTAACTCGTCCCTCGCACGAGTCCAGACGATGAACACTCAAGCTGCTGTACTGCTGCGCCCCGAAACGCTGACCCTCCGCGACCGTCCGGTCCGCGTGGTCCCGCCCGAAGAAGTGATCGACAGCGAAGCCCTGCTCAAGGGCCGCCGCGAAATCCTGATCCAGCACGGCGACCGCTTCTATCGCCTTCGCCATACCAGCAACGACAAGCTCATTCTGACCAAGTAGCGCCCGCCGCTGGCCGACTGTTGGCTGCCCCACCGGCCGCCTGCGCTTCCGGTGCTTGTCCAGGCAGGCCCGCTCCTCCCCCCGGGCCTGCCGTTGCCCACCGCTCTCTCCCCCTCGACGTTTCGCCTGCGGCCTCGGTCGCCGGCGTCGGTCGGGGGTCTCCTTCCGCGTCCAGCCGATTCCCGCCCATCCATGAAGATCCGCCCCAATGCCCTGAGCGCCGCCCTGTGGCTGGCGTTGCCGATGGCCGCCAATGCCGCTGCATCCGCCGCTGCCGATGCCGCGCCCGACGCGCGTGAGTTCGACCGTGTGCAGGTCACCGCCACGCGCACCGAGCGTGCGCTGAGCGATGTGGCCGCCACGGTCGATGTGATCGACCGCGAGCAGCTCGACGACCACCTGGTCCGCGACATCAAGGATCTGGTGCGCTACGAGCCAGGTATTTCGGTGACCAGCAGCCCGGCTCGCTTCGGGCTGGGCGGCTTCCGCATCCGCGGCCTGGACGGCAACCGCGTGCTGATCCAGACCGACGGCATCGCCCTGCCCAAGGCGTTCGCCATCGGCAGCTTCTCCGATGCCAACCGCGACTTCACCGATCTGGAAACGCTCAAGCGGGTCGAGATCGTGCGCGGTCCGGCCAGCGCGCTGTATGGTTCTGACGCGCTCGGCGGCGTGGTCGCTTTCGTCACCAAGGACCCGGCCGATTACCTCAAGGACGGCAAGGACAGTTACGTCGGCCTGAAGTTCGGCTACGACGGCCAGTGGAAGGGCTTGTACGGCGGGGTCACCACCGCCTTCGGCGGCGACCGCTGGAGCGGCATGGTCAACGTCAACCATCGCCAGGGCCAGGAAACCGACAGCAAGGGCGACGTGCGCAGCGACAACAGCACCCGCACCGCCGCCAACCCGCAGGACCGCGATGGCCGCAGCCTGCTCGGCAAGCTGGTGTTCGCGCCCAGCGAGGACCAGCGCTTCACGCTGACCGTGGAAGGGAACGAAGACAGCGTGGACACCAACGTGCTGTCGTCCGTCGCCCCGGCCACGGGCGCGCCGCCGTCGGCCACCACCACCACCGCGATGAAGGCGCACGACCACCAGACCCGCGCCCGCGTGTCGTTCGCCCATGAAATGGACAACCTCGGCCAGGCCTTCGCGGACGACCTGTCCTGGCAGGTCTATCGCCAGGACAGCGAGACCACCCAGCGCACGATCGAGAATCGTGGCCGCGGTGCGAACGCCAGCCTGCGCGATCGCACGTTCAATTTCGACCAGCGCGTGTACGGCCTGCAGGCGGTGTTGCACAAGGGCCTGCAGACCGGCACGGTCGAGCACGACCTGACCTACGGCTTCGAAGGCACCTGGACCGACACCCAGCAGAAGCGCGACGGCTACCAGGTATCGGCCAACGGCACGGTCAGCAGGACGATCCTGCCTGACACCTTCCCGGTCCGCGATTTCCCGATCAGCAAAACCACCGAGCTGGGCCTGTACGTGCAGGATGAAATGCGTTTCGCCGACGGCCGCGTCTCGCTGGTACCGGGCGTGCGCGTGGACCACTACGAACTGCGCCCGGACGTGGACGGCATCTTCGGCACCGACAATCCCGGCGTGGCCGTGTCCGACCTGACCAAGACCAGCGTGTCGCCGAAGCTGGGCATGGTGTGGCGCTTGGCTGACCAGTGGTCGCTGTTTGCCGGCTACGCGCATGGGTTCCGCTCGCCGCCGTACAACGACGTCAACCTGGGTTTCACCAATGTGATGTTCGGCTACACCGCCATCCCCAACCCCGACCTGAAGCCGGAAACCAGCGATGGCCTTGAACTGGGCGTGCGCTTCGTCAATACGGCGGCATACGTCAGCGTCAGCGGCTACTACAACGACTACAAGGACTTCATCGAGTCCCAGCGCCAGGTGGGTGTCAACCGCCAGGGCCTGATCGTGTTCCAGTCGCAGAACGTGGCCGATGCGCAGATCTACGGTGCCGAGCTGAAGGCCGGCGTCGACATCGGCAAGCTCACCAGCGCGCTGGAAGGCTGGTCGTTGAACAGCGCGGTGGCGTGGTCACGCGGCCAGAACAAGACCGAAGACGTGCCGCTGGAATCGATCGATCCGCTGCGTGGCACCGTCGGCATCGCCTTTGACCGCGCTACCTGGGGCGTGGAACTGGCCGGCACCTTCGCCAAGCGCAAGGACCGCCTGCCGCCGCCCACCGGCACCAGTCCGCCCTTCGCGCCGGCCGGTTACGGCGTCCTCGACCTGATGGCGCACTGGGCGTTCGCCGCCGGGGCCAAACTCAACGTGGGCGTGTTCAACCTCGGCGACCGCCGCTACATCGACTACTCGGCGATCACCTCGGCGCTGGCCACCAACAGCACCGTGATCGACCGCTTCACCAACCCCGGCCGCACCGTGTCGGCCAATATCTCCGTGAGCTGGTAGCCCTATGAGCCGCGCCCTGTCCGCCATGCGATCGACCGACCGGGCGCTGCATCCCGGCCGCCTTCCCACCGCGCGACAGCTGGCGTCGCTGGGCACCGTGCTGTGCCTGTACCGCCCGGACAGCAGCGAGCTGGGTGGCTGGAAGCACGCGGTGTCCGCGCACGCCTGCCAAGGCATGGACAGCGAGGGCATCCGCGAGAGCCTGTGCTTCGCCGACGCGCGCGGCCGCTGCTGCTGGCGCCTGTACCTGCTGCCGGACAGCGACTTCCTGGCCTGGGATCGATTGGTGTCGGCGTTCCCGGCGCGACCGGAGCCGGTCAATGACGGCGGCGTTGCCGAGCGCCTGTGGCGTCGCCTGGCTACGCGCTTGGGCGGCGAGCCGTGGCGGATGTGCGCCTTGCGCCTGCACGTCGGCGACGGCCAGGGCCTGTCGGCCAGCCTGGCCTCGCTGTCGTCGCTGGGCGCCACCGCCGCGCGGCGCATCGCCCACGTGGAAGGCGCCGATGGCGAGCTGTGGATCGACGCGTGTTGCTGCGCCTCGGCAGCACGCGTGCCACCGCTGCGCGAGCACGGCAGCGCCATGCCCCTGGTCCGGCTGTAACCGAACGAAGAAGGACCGCCTCCGGCCACCGATGGCCGAACGTCTTGCCACCTCCTGAAGGAAACCTTGAGATGAAACTCCAGACAGCCAGTGCGTGGCTGCTGCTTGCCAGCAGCGGCGTCGTCCACGCCCAGCCCTCCGATGTGCAGCGCGACCACGACAGCATTGTGGCGATGAAGGGCGAATACGTGGTCGACTTCGCCTTCGATGAAACCGTGCTGCTCAAGCCGGGCTACGAGCGCGCGCCGGCCGTTCGCAGCGGCGGCAACGAGGTGGTGATCGTGGTCGAGGACACGCCGAAGCGGGTCGTGCTGCAGCACCTGCTGGTAGACCCCAAGAGCGGCCACGTCACCAAGCACTGGCGGCAGGATTGGGTGTACGAAGCACCGAACCGTTTCGAGTTCAGTGCCGACCAGACCTGGCAGGTACGCGCCATTCCGGCGGCGGTCAACGCCGGTGCATGGACGCAGTGCGTGTACGAAGTCAGTGATGCGCCGCGTTACTGCGGCACAGGCAAGTGGGACTACCGCAACAACGTGGCAACCTGGACCAGCGACCTCAGCTGGCGTCCGCTGCCGCGCCGCGAGTACACCCGCCGCAGCGACTACAACGCGCTGGCCGTGGTCAACCGGCACACGTTGACGCCCAATGGCTGGACCCACGAACAGTTCAACACCAAGATCCTGCGCGGCGCCGACGGCAGCCAGCAGGAGATCGCGCGCGAGTTCGGTTTCAATGACTACAACAAAACCACCGAGGTCGATTTCAAGCCCGCCTACGACTACTGGGCGGCAACGTCGGGCTACTGGGCCAAGGTGCGCCAGCGTTGGGACGGTTTCCTCGGCCAGGCCCCGGGCGTGCACCTGAAGACCACGCTGGACGGGATGGCGATGATCATGCCGCTGTTCACCCAGGCGCAGGACATCCAGGACGGCAAGAAGGTCAAAGACGCGCAGATCGACACGGTGTTCAAACAGTGGGTGGAAAACGCACCGGCCACCACCGCGCGGTAGAGCCGAGCCATGCTCGGCTGCTCTTCTTCGAGCAATGCCAGGGCGTCCGACGCAAGAGGAGCATTGCTGCCGAGCATGGCTCGGCACTACCGATGCGCAGCCTTCGGCCAGCGCCACTGAATGCTCCGGCGCCCCGCGTCGACCTCACACTTCCCGTAGCGCCAGCGCGGGCGGCGTATGCAGGATCCGCCGTGTGCCCCACCAGCCGGCCAGCATGCTCAATGCCACCCCGATCGCGCCGCCGGCCAGCAATGACCCCCACGGCGGACTCAAGGTCAGCTCGAACACCTGCCGGGCCACCACGCTGCCCAGCAATGCCGCCGTGCCGACCGCCAGCAACGCCGACAGCAGCCCAAGCGCACCAAACTCGACCAGCACCGCCCCGCGGAGCTGGCTGCGCGTGGCCCCCAGCGTGCGCAGCACCGCACTGTCGTAGCGACGCTCCCCTGCGGTGGCCTGCAGGGCCGCCAGCAGCACCAGCAACCCGGCCAGCAGGCTGAAGCCCATCACCAGCTGCACCGCCTGGGTGACCCGGTCCACCACCTCGCGCACCCGCTGCAGGATGCCATCGATATCCAGCAGCGAAATGTTCGGCTGCGCGCGGGTCAGCGCCGCCAACTGCGGTGCCTGCGCATGCGGCAGATGGAAGGCGGTGATCAGGTTGTAGGGCGCATCGCCCACCGCGCCTTCGTTGAGCAGCAGGAAGAAGTTGACCCGGAACGAATCCCAGTCGGCCTTGCGGATGCTGGTCACCGTGAAGCTGCGTTGCTGGTCGCCCATCTGCAGCGTCACCGTATCGCCGAGTTTCATCCCGTAACGCTCGGCCCAGCCCTGTTCGATGGAGGCTTCCGCCGCGGTGCTGCCCGGCGCCCACCAGCGCCCGCCCACCAGCGTGTTGGCCGGCGGGAAGTCATGCCGCCAGGAGAAGTTGACCGGACGGTTGGCATCGTCGTCATCGTTGCTGTTGTCCTCGCGCTGCTGCCGCTGCGGCGGCCGGTCATTGACCGCCAACAGGCGCCCGGTACTGAACGGCTCGATGCCCGGCGCCACCACGCCCAGCCCGTGCAGCGTGCTCAGCACCGTCTCGCGCTGCTCCGGCTGGATGTTCATCAGGAAGTAGTTGGGCGTGTCCACCGGCAAACGGTCGCGCCACTGCGCCAGCAGGCCCGGCCCGATCACCGACAGCAGCAACAGCGCGCACAGCGACAGCGACAGCCCCACCAGCTGCGTCACCGCCAGCCCACGGCGGCGGGTCAGCGCGGCCAGACCCAGCTTCCAGCGCCCGCGCAGGCGCGGCTGCAGCCCACGCAGCAGCCACAGCAGCAACGCCCCAAGTACGCCGGCCAGGGCCGCCAATGCGGCCAGCCCGCCCAGCACCCAGGCCGCCAGCTTCACATCGCCGGTGGCCTGCACGGTCAGCGCCACGGTCGCCGCCAGGGCGGCCGCATAGACCAGCAGCGAACTCGGTGGCATCGCCGCGAAGCTGCGGTTGAGCACGCGCATCGGCGGCACCCGACGCAGCCGCAGCAGCGGCGGCAGGCCGAAGCCGAGCAGCAGCACCAGTCCGATCCCGGCACCACTCAAGGCCGGGGTCGCCTGTGGCAGCGGCAGGCGATTGGGGATCAGACCGCCCAGCGCCTGCACCAACCCGGCCTGCGCGGCCATGCCCAGCCCGATGCCGACCAGGCACGCCGGCACCGCCAGCATCACCAGTTGCAGCGCCATCGCGCTGAGAATGTCGCGCTGGCGTGCGCCCAGGCAGCGCAGGATCGCCACCTGGTCGATCCGGCGCAGCGCGAAGCGATTCGCCGCCAGCGCAGTGGCCACGCCGGCCAGCAGCACCGCCAGCAGTGCGGCCAGCGACAGGAAGCGGCCAGCCAGGTCGAACGCACCGCGCACGCCGCGCTGGGTGTCGGCGATGCCCACGATGCGGTAACCCTTGGCCTGCGGCGCCAACCACGCGCGGAAGTCGGCAATCGCCTCCGGCGCCCCGGCGAACATCATCCGGTAGGACGCGCGACTGCCCGGTCCGAGCAGGCCGGCGGCATCCACGTCGGCGCGGTTGACCAGCAGCGGCGGCGACAGCTGCATCAGTTCGCCGGAGGTGTCCGGTTCGGCCTGCAGCACGCGGGTGATGGTCAGCCGGCCGGCACCGAACTCCAGCGCATCGCCCACGCCCAGCCCCAGCGCCTGCATCAGGCGCGGATCGGCATAGGCCTGGCCCGGCGGCGGGGTGCCGGCGATCTCGCTGGCGCCGCCGTGCAGGGTGCGGCTGACCTGCAGCTTCCCACGCAAGGGATACCCATCGCCGACCGCCTTGATGTTGGCCATCTGGCTGGCCTCGCCATGGAACAGCACGCTGGGGAAGCTGACCATGCGCGTGCTGGCCAAGCCACGTTCGCGCGCCGCGTCGGCGAAGGCGGTGGGAATGTCCTCGCGTGCGTTGAGGCCGAGGTCGCCGCCGAGCATTTCCGCCGCACTGCCGGTCAAGGCCAGCGTGACCCGGTTGACCAGCGTGCCGACCGCGGTCATCACCGCCACGCCGAGCACCAGCGCGGCGAACACGGTCAGCAGGTCGCCGGCCAGGAACTCGCGGCGCAGTGCGCGCGCGGCATGTTTGACGACATTCATGCGGACACGCCGGACGGGCTGTCGACCAGTCGGCCGCCATCCAGGCGATAGACGCGTTCGCAGCGCTGCGCCAGGCGCAGGTCATGGGTCACCAGGATCAGGGTGGTATCGCTGGTGGCGTTGAGCGCGAACAGCAGGTCGCTGATCTGCTGGCCGGTGGCCTGGTCCAGGCTGCCGGTGGGCTCATCGGCGAACAGGATGCGCGGCCGCGCCACGAACGCGCGCGCCAACGCCACGCGCTGCTGCTCGCCGCCGGACAGCTGGCGCGGGTAGTGGCGCGCACGGTGGGTGAGCCCGACCTGCTCGAGCACCTCGCGCACGCGCGCCGGATCCTCGCGCCCGGCCAGTTCCAGCGGCAGCGCGATGTTCTCCTCGGCGGTCAGCGCCGGCAGCAGGTGGAAACTCTGGAATACGAAGCCGACCTCACGCGCACGCAGCTGCGCGCGGGCTTCTTCATCCAGCGCATTGAGATCCGCGCCGGCCAGGGTGATCCGGCCGCGGCTGGGCAGGTCCAGTCCAGCCAGCAGGCCGAGCAGGGTGGTCTTGCCCGAACCGGACGCGCCGACGATGGCGATGCTCTCGCCTTCATGGACGGTCATGCCAATGTTGTCCAGTATGTGGACTTCACCCTCCGGGCCACGCGCCGATTTGCCCACATCCAGGGCGGCGATGGCGACGGGAGCGCTGCGGGGGGACAGGCTGTCGATGAGGATTCTCCAATGAGCACAACGATGTGGAAGGGCCGCGCGGCCCCGATGGTCTGGCTGATGGCATGGTTGCTGCTGCTACCGGCGCTGGCCTGTGCCAAAGGTGCCGATACCCGCCATGCGGTACTGGTGGTCGGCGACAGCCTCAGTGCTGCCCACAATATCCCGGCCGAATCGGGCTGGGTGAACCTGCTTCAGCAGCGGGTCAAACAACAGGTCAAGCCGGCCCCGAACATCATCAACGCCAGCATCAGCGGCGAGACCAGTTCCGGCGCGCTGACCCGGCTGCCGGGCCTGCTGGCCAAACACCGGCCATCGGTGGTGGTGATCGAGCTGGGCGGCAACGACGCCCTGCGCGGGCTTACCCCGGTGCAGCTGCGCGGCAACCTGGAAAAGATGATCGTGGCCAGCCAGAAGGCCGGTGCCAAGGTGCTGCTGCTGGGCATCGACGTTCCCCCCAACTACGGCCCGGCCTACCGCCAGCGGCTCAAGGACGTCTATGCTGGGCTGGCCGGCCAGTACAAGGTGCCGCTGCTGCCGTTCCTGCTGGACGGTGTGGCCCTGCAGCCAGGGCTGATGCAGTCCGACGGCCTGCATCCCACTGCCGCCGGCCAGCCGCGGGTGCTGGACAATGTGTGGCCGCACCTCAAACCCCTGCTCTGACAACAATTTTGATTCCGGTGTGAGCAGCTTCACACCGCCTCCACTGCCGATGCGGCATGTTTCACAAAGCTGAAGAAAGAGGGAATCCCATGCGTCAGACAAAGGAGACCTCCGGCCTGGTGCTGGTGGTCGAGGACAACCGCAATATTTCCGAGATGATCGGCGAGTACCTGGAAGGCCGTGGGTTTGAGGTCGACTATGCCTAGGACGGGCTGGACGGCTACCGACTGGCGGCGGAAAACAGTTATGACGTCGTGGTGCTGGACCTGATGCTGCCGCGACTGGACGGCATCGAAGTCTGCCGCCGGCTGCGCAACGACGCCCGCAAGTCGACCCCGGTACTGATGCTGACCGCCCGCGACACGCTGGACGACAAGCTCACCGGTCTGGGCTTCGGCGCCGACGATTACCTGACCAAGCCGTTCGCGATCCAGGAGCTGGAAGCACGCCTGCGTGCCCTGATCCGCCGCGAGCGTCGCCAGGTGGGTTCGGAAGTGCTCAAGGTGGCCGACCTGGTGCTGGACCCGGTGAGCATGCGTGCGACCCGTGCCGGTACCGAACTGCAGCTGTCGCCGATCGGTCTGCGTCTGCTGACCATCCTGATGCGCGAATCGCCCCGCGTGGTGACGCGCCAGGAAATCGAGCGCGAGATCTGGGGCAACGGCCTGCCGGACTCGGATACCCTGCGCAGCCATCTGTACAACCTGCGCAAGATCATCGACAAGCCGTTCGACCGTCCGCTGCTGCACACCGTGCAGAGCGCCGGTTACCGCATCGCCGACATCGCCCAGCCGATGAGCTGACGCGTACGGCGGTCGCCGGCGCGTGAGCGGACGGGCCCTGCGGGGCCCCGAGGGTGACAACGACCTGGCGGTTGCCGGGTCGTTGTCGTTTTTTGCACGATGGAATCACGGCGCGCTTTCCTATAATCGCGGCGAACCGCTCTGGATCCTGTAATGCCGCACGGTCTGCCGCGCAAGATACGTATCGTCTTCATCCTACAAGCCGTGCTGGCCAGCCTGGGTATCCTGCTGGGCGCATGGCTGGTGTCGTTGGTGATCAAGCACAGCCTGGTCAGCAGCGCGCTGCAGGAAGAGGCCGCTTACTACTGGCAGCTGTACGACGCTTCGCCGACGCAGCCGCCGCCGAACACCCAGAACATCCGCGGTTACCTGCTGGAGACCGGGCGGTCGCCGTTGAGCCTGCCGGCCAACCTGCGCGCGCTGCGCCCGGGTTTCCACGAACTGAAAAGCGACGACCAGCTGGTGCTGGTGGATGCGCGTCCGGAAGGGCGGTTGTATCTGGTGTTCCTGCGCTCGCGCGCGGAGATGCTGGCGTTCTGGTTCGGGATCGTGCCGGTGCTGCTGACGTTGCTGGCGGTGTACGGGGCCTCGTGGATCACCTACCGGGCATCCAAACGGCTGGTGTCGCCGGTGAACTGGCTGGCGCGGCGGGTGTCGCGCTGGAATCCGGGGCATCCGGAAGCGGCGGACCTGGCGCCGGACAAGCTGCCGGCGGATATGCAGGGCGAGACGCGGCAGTTGGCCGCGGCGCTGCACTCCCTGGCCACGCGAGTGACCGCGCACGTGGCGCGTGAGCGCAACTTCACCCGCGATGCGAGCCACGAACTGCGCACGCCGCTGACGGTGATCCGGGTGGCCAGCGACATGGCGCTGGGCGATCACGAGTTGTCGCCGCGGTTGCAGCGCAGCTTGAACCGCATCCAGCGCGCGGGCCGGGACATGGAGGCGGTGATCGACGCGTTCCTGATCCTGGCGCGCGAGGCGGATGTGGAGCCGCAGATCGAGCTGTTCGACGTCAACGAGATCGTGCGCTACGAGGTGGACAACGCGCGCGAGCTGATGGCGGGGCGGCCGGTGGAGATCTTCCTGCACAGTGCCGGTCCGGTGCACTTGCATGCGCCGCCGCGGGTGCTGCAGGTGGTGGTGAGCAATCTGTTGCGCAATGCGTGCAGTTACACCGACGAGGGGCGCATCGATGTGGATGTGCTGGAGGATCGGGTCGTGGTGCGCGACACGGGGATCGGGATGTCGGCCGAGGCGTTGGGCCGCGCGTTCGAGCCGTTCTACCGCGCGGAGCCGACGCGGCCGCAGGGCACCGGCTTGGGGCTGTCGATCGTGCGTCGGTTGTGCGATCGATTTGGCTGGAAGGTGAGTCTGAGCAGTAAGTTGGGGGCGGGGACGCAGGCGGCGGTTGTTTATCGGTGAGTTTTTTAGCAACGGCCGGGTGATTTCTCTCTCCAGTGTTTGGGTC